>DASXGU010000072.1:0-10110 GCA_036488915.1 Gemmatimonadaceae bacterium
CCTGCTGATTTGTTTTATGGCAGGAACGCGCGCACCGCGTCGATCGTGTCGGCCTCGTCGGGCCGCTTATCGGGCCGGTAGCCCTTCACTCGCGCGAATCGCAGCGCCACGCCACCCGGATACTGGGTGCTGCGCTGGACTTCGTTGAACGCCACCTCTACGACCAGCTCCGGCCGCACCTGCACGACGTGTCCATCGCGCCCGGTTTCGCGCGCCAGGAATTCCTTCGTCTGCCACTCGAGCATCTCGTCGGTCATGCCCTTGAAGGTCTTGCCGAGCATGACGAAGCCACCGTGCACCGGATCGCGCGCCCCGAGGTGGATGTTGCTGAGCCAACCCTGACGCCGCCCCGAGCCCCATTCCACGGCCAGCACCACCAGATCCAGGGTGCGCGCCTCTTTCACCTTGAGCCACGCCGACCCGCGCCTGCCCGCCGCATAGGGCGCCGCCAGCTGCTTCACCATCACCCCTTCGTGTCCGCGGGCGATGGCGTCCGCCTGAAACCGCGTCGCTGCGTCGGCCCCATCGGCGACCATGCGCGGAACACGCAGCGTCGCCGGCACGATGCCATCCAGCCGCTCGACGCGCGTCGACAGCGGCTCGTCCACCAGCGTCTCGCCATCGTCGAGCAGCAGGTCGAAGAAGAATGGAGTCAGGGGCAGCTCCTCCTGGAGTTTGAGGACATCCAGCCGCCGTCCGAAGCGGCGCATGGTGTCCTGGAACGAGAGCGGCTTGCCGCCCGCCGCCAGGGCTATCACTTCCCCATCCAGAATCAGCTCGGTCGCCGGCATAGCGCGCACCGCGGCAACGACCTCCGGCACGGCCGCTGTGACATCATTCAGGCTTCGGGTGTAGACGGCGACGCGCTCACCCTGCTTGTGCACCTGGATGCGCACGCCATCCAGCTTCCACTCGACCACCGCCGGACTCCCCTCGGCGAGCGCATCGGCAACGGTGGGCGCCGAATCCGCCAACATCGGTTGCACAGGCCGAAACAGCTGCAGCTGGTACTGCGCCAGCTCCGTCTCACTATTCTCACCGAGAGCAGCTTGGGCGATGGTGCCGAGATCTCCGGCCATCATCGCCGCGCGGCGCACGCGATCGGCAGGAAGGCCCGCGGCTTTCGCAACCGCTTCCAGAAGCACTCCCTCGAGCGCGCCTTGTCGGACTTCTCCCACCATCAGATTGCCCAGAAACGTTTGCTCCGCCGCCGTCGCAACGGCGAAAAGCCCGTCGAGCAGTCGGGCGCGCTCGGCGCCGGAATTCCGGCCCCGCACGGCGGCAAGCCGATTGAAGACGGCGTC
Source organism: Gemmatimonadaceae bacterium (assembly GCA_036488915.1). Classification (GTDB taxonomy): domain Bacteria; phylum Gemmatimonadota; class Gemmatimonadetes; order Gemmatimonadales; family Gemmatimonadaceae; genus UBA4720. The sequence goes on from DASXGU010000072.1 coordinate 1,305, forward strand.
GACGTCAGCGATCTCCAGGGTTCCAGTCGAGGCCGGTTCGCGCTCGCGTGCCGACGCTACCGACGACCACCCGACGCGCAGCTTGCCCTGCCTCGGCCAGCCGATGAGGAAGCCCACGGCGATCGGCACTTCATCGGGCTCCAGGCGCCCGAGCAAAGCGGCGAGCCTCGAAATCTTCTCGAGCCTGCCCGGCGTGCCGGCGACCGACGCCGAGACCTGTACCAGCTCCTCGAGCTTCATTTCTTGGTCTGCGCGCGCGTCGAGTCGGGGCGCCACTGGAATCTGGTCAGGCTGATGCGTCCGCGCGCATCGAACTCCACGCCCTCCTTCTCCAGCAGATGCCGCTGGCGTACACCGCTCTCACCGCCGACGCTGATCGCTCCCTGGGCGTTGACCACCCGCTGCCACGGCACCGTGCTGCCGCGGGGCAGCGCGTGCATAGCGTACCCGACCAGGCGCGCCTGCCCGGGCAGCTTCGCCACCCGTGCTATCTGCCCATAGGTCGCGACCCGGCCGCGCGGGATGCGCGACACGGCTTCGTGGATGCGCCGGTGGGTGCCCTCGCCGGGTGGCATTCGTTCAGCGGCTCCAGAGCGCCGGAATGTCGGAGACGCTCCAGGCAACCAGCGACTTGTCCGAGTAGGCGCCATTCTCTTCCTCGCATTCTTCGACGATCGTCAGGCGCGGCTCGGGAAACTCGAAGGGCGGCGCACTGAAATCGAGGGGCCGCCAATCGCCATCCTCGACGTCTTTGTTGTCGCCGCGGCCTGGAAAGGACGTCATGAGAACGCAGCGAATGTTCGAGCGGGCGACGTTGCGCAACAGCGCGGCGATGTTGGCGTACGAGAGATGGACGAGGCAGTCGCGACAGAGCAGCACGTCGGCCTCGGGCAGCTCGTCGCGGGTCAAGTCGAGGGTCATGAACTCGCGCGCGGCGTTTCGGTAGCGCCGCTCGTTCTCCGCCACGATCGATGGCACGATGTCCGCGCCGATGTAATCGATGTCGCCGAGCTCCACGTGCTGCATCCAGGTGAAATCGCCGCACGGCGCGTCAAGCAGGACCCGTGCGCCAAGGGTACGGAGCGCGGGGGGCAGCTGCGCACTGATCACCCGGGTCGAGTCCAGACGCGAGCCCACTCCGGAGCGACTCTCGGTGTCGGACCAGAGGTTGGTGGCGTAGATGCGCTCGAACCGCTTCTGCAACCCCAGCCCGGCAAGCTCGCCGGCGTGCTCGGCGAACCGGCGCTCGGCGATGGTTAGAGCTCTCTTTCGCGTCACCCCGGATCCAGTGCTACCTGGTGACGACGAACGGGAGGTCGGTCGACCAGAAAGTGGAGAATGCCCCGCGCGCGATGTAACTGCCGGGATTCAGCTGGTTCCCAAAGGGAGCGTCGCCGACGTTGAAGTCGAAGACCATTCTCTTCGTTTCACCCGGCGCAAAAATCCGCTGCGACGGATCCATCAGGATTCCGCCGCCACCCATGCCGCCATTCGCGCCGGTTATCACGAATGAAAACGTGCGCGTGGTATCGACGTCGGGGAAAAGCGGGATTATCGATGCCCAGTTGGTCGTCGGGTTCCTGGCGAAAACGGTGATCGTGAAGTAGTCGCCGTTCTGCCCGCCGCCCGGATTCTGTGGATCGACCTGTACCGACATGATCAAACCGTCGGCTGACAAAAGCATCGGCGTCTCGGGCGGCGCCGGGTAGGCGCCGCCGTCGGAGATGCACGGGCCCTGACAATCCACCGTGCCGGCGCAGCTGCCGAGGAATTGCGCGCGTGGATGACCGGGTTGGCGCAGCAGCGCGTGGAGCATCTCGTGCCGCACCGCGCCGCCATCCAGAATGTAGCCGGAGGACATCACGATCTTGTTGCCGTCGGTCGTGAAGTAGCCGATGATGACTTCGCCGCTTCGCGCGTCGTGCTGAACCTGGTCGGTCTTGAACCAGCTGACGGACTCCAGCGAACCCGACAGCCCGGAGCACTCGCGCGTCATCTGCCACCACTTCGAGTAGACCACTGGGGGCGAGAACTGTTGGGCGTCACCGGGCAGCGGTGGCCCGGTCACTTTGTCGCAGGCGACCAGCGCCAGCAGCGCCGCGAAGGCGGCGCCCATGACTGAAGCTGCGGTCAGGTTGAATCGTCGGGCGTTCATTCGCCCAATACTATACAGGCCGTACCCGAGTCACGCGACGACAATCAATCGTTCGCCGGCGGTGCCAGTCCGCCGGCGTCTGCGCTCGCTTAGCGATCCTTGGGCGGTGATCCCGCGGATGGCGAGCCGGCCGTCGCCGCGGACGCGGTCGCGGCGCTGACCGCGCCATCAACTGTGAACGTCGGGGTCACGAGGCTTCCCTCGGGCTGGGTCGCGTCGTCCGGAAGGGGCATCGGCATGGCCAGCCGGTAAACCCCGCCCGCCACGCCGGACGGCAAGTGGTACTGGTACACGGTCACCTGACCGGGATCCAGGAAACCCAGCTCGGCGGGGCAGCCCTTGGATGGATCGGCAACGGTCAGCCAGCCACCCTGCTCTTTTTTCTGGAGCTGCGTTTTGCAGAACCGGTCTGGATAGAACAGCATCACTTCGCTGAGATTGGCGACGGTGACGTTGATTGGCTCACCGGGAACGTACTTCTCTCGCAGGACACTGGCGGCGGCGCGTCGGCCTGGGCCGGGATCGTAGGGTCGCAAGCTGGCACAGCCCGATGCGATCAGGGTGAGTGCAACGAAATACCCCAGGCTCGTCCGTCCCATCGTCCCGCGCATAGCGCCTCCCGTTTTTGGATTCGAGAGTGTAGCTGAGCAATAACGTTGCCGCCGCCGGTCAGCTTCGGCCAGACCCCCCGGCAGGTGGTAAAATTCGGTTCACTCGGGTGGAATCCCTGAACTCGATCCATGATCTGCGGGCAAGCTCACGACGATACGCAGAATCGAGAGCTCCCGGCGGCGGGTTTTCGATGGTGAGGGCGTTGCGCGGCCCCAGATAAAGCAGCGCATCGGCGAAAGCGGCCAGCGGTAGCTGGCCGGCGCTGGTCCCGACAGGATTGCCGGTCCAGTTCCGCGCCAAAGGAAAGACCGCAGGCGCTGGCCACTGCTCGACGGCGATTTGCCAGTCGGCGGCGCTGTCGCCGAACGGGCCATAATAAATGAGCGCCAGATACATCGAGCCGGGGTATTTGGCTTCGACGAGTGACGCGGTGTTGGTGGCGCGATCACGAAAGGTCCCACCCCGCGCGAGATGATTGTTGCCGAGCACCACCAATGCCTTGCGGCCTTTGGCAATCACCTCTTTTTCGATGACGTTGGCGAAGGTGACGTTGTTGTCACCGAGCCGGTTCCAGTCGGCCTGCGAATGCAGGCGATTCCAGTCTATGGGGGTGTCGCCCGCCAGAACGCGGATCCTGCGCCCCGGGGGTAGAGCGCGGTTCACATCGCGAATCGCCGCCAGCCAGCGCGCATAGATCGGCGATTCCCATGATGCGGCCTTGGTGGTGTTGCGCCAGATGGTGCGCAAAGTGTCGGGACTGATCGAATCCCCGGCAACTATGTATCGGTCGAGGAGCGCCTGCGACTGGCCACTGGCAAACTCGACGACGATGTCGTTCACCACTCTCTGAAACCCCGGGTCGCGGACGAGGGCGATGTAGAAATCGCCTGCCTGCCTGCACCAATGCAGCTCGCCGATCGCTGCTACCGAGTGAGTGCGCAGCGCACCCACCAGCGCCGGTATGGCCGGCATCGCCTCCGAGCGTCTGATGGACCGCGCCGGTAGCATCAGCGCCAGCGTCAGCGCTGCCCGAGCCAGAAAGTAAACCATTAGTTCCCCCTTCCCCAGGCGCCGGGTTGGTCAGCGATCGGTCGCCTCGATATGTTCACGTCGCCGAAAATATCACCGGGGACACCTGATGGAGATATCGAAGATCCTGTGGGCAATGCTGCCGGCGTTTTTCCTCGGTGGTTCGCCATCACGCCCCGTCGCCGCGGGGCGCTCGGCGGGGTCAGTGGTGGAGTTCACGCTACAAAGTGTCGCGTACGCGCGGCCACGAAAAGTCTGGGTGTACCAGCCAGCCGGATACCCCGGAGCGTGCGGGACCGGGTGCGCGCTTGTCGTCGCGTTCGACGGCGGCGTCTACACCGGCGACATACCGTTGCCGGCGATCCTGGACTCCCTGACAGCGAGTCACAGCATCGCACCGACGATCGCCCTCCTCATCGACGACGCGTCGGGCGCCGACCGCATCGCCGACCTCGCCAACCATCAGCGCTTCGTGACGTACGTCGCCGACGAGCTCGTGCCATGGCTGCGCGGCAAGTGGCGAGTCACCCGCGATCCGGCGCGGACCATCGTCACCGGTTCCAGCGCCGGCGGTCTCGCTGCCGCTTACCTCGCGTTCAATCGGCCGGAGCTGTTCGGGAATGTGCTGTCGCAGAGTGGCGCATTCTGGCGCGGTAACGAGGGCACCGACGATCCGCCGTACGAGTGGCTGACGGCACAGTACGCCGCGGCACCCCGGAAACCGATCCGATTCTTTCTCGACGTCGGCAGCACCGAGTCGCACGGTGCGATGAACGGAGCAGCGCCATCCATCCTGGATGCGAACCGCCATCTGCGCGACGTGCTGCGAGAGCATGGTTACAAAATCGATTACTACGAGGTGCCGAACGGGGTCCACGCCGCGGAATCGTGGCGTTTGCGTTTGCCGACAGGACTTGCGGCACTCGCACTCGCGGCGAATTCTGGAGGCGTCGGGAAACAGCAACGGTTTCCTGACGAGCGTTGACTGCCTTACGCTCCTGCAGCTACGGAGCGATGCGAAAATTCACCATGTAGATGCCGCCCTGCCGGAGCGCGAAGCCCGGGGTGCGCTTACTCTTCCGGCTCTCGGCAGATGCTCCGACGATCACATCAGCTGTCGGCTCCAGATCGCAGAAGACGTATTCCCCGTATTTGTCAGTGAAGACTTCGCGCTCGCGGGCGGGTGCCGTCCCACCAGTCTTCGCAGCCGTGGTGTCGGCCGGTCGCCAGATGGCGGCGACGCGCGCACGAGGAACGGGTACGCTGCTGACGCTGTCGATCACCACTCCGTGAACGATGACCGCCGTCGGATTGGCGCCCCGGCACAGCGCAATGCGCCGGTCCTGCGGGTCGGGAAGGGTTATCGTCAGCGTCTCGGTATTGCCGGGGCCGAGTCGGAGCGGAATTGCCGCCAGGGTGATGAAGATCGTATCGAACTCGATCTTCGTCATTCTCAGCTCGTAGGCGCCAGGCGGGATGCTATCGAAGGCGAAAGCTCCTTCGGCCTGAGTCCGCTGCACCAACGGCGGGCGCGTGGAGTTCAGCGACGAGAGGGTGAGCTCGGCACCGATAACGGGTAGCTGCGAGCCGCCTCCTATTACGCGGCCCTCGACGCCGGCGCGATTGTCATCCGAGAGGGTAGAGGCGCTGTCTCGTGGCGCAAAGCCGTTCACTCTGCTGCCCACTTCCCAGATCGCCGTCGTCTGCAGATCCTGGGGGCGAGTGGAGATCCTGCCGAACGCGCTGCCGGATGGCAGCGCCAGAATCGGAACGCGGATGATCCAGTTGTCGACGATCCAGGCGCCGTTACCGAGCCGGCGGTAGTCGATGCGGCCCGTGGTTGCCTGCGCACCGCGCGGCTGCGCCCCACGTGCCAGCGTTGGAATCTCGTAGCGATACTCTAGATCGCGCAGCTCGCTCGACGCCCGGTCGAGCCAAAGCACTCCGCTGACGTCGACGAGCCTGCTCCGCCGCACCGGCTCGAAGGCGAGGCCGAGCTGGCTGGGATGTGCCGAGTCTTTCACCGCGCGCAGGCAGTGATCGCGAATGAAAGCGTCGGAGGTGAGAGTGCGTGCGTCGGGCGCGAAGTAGACGGAGGAGTCCCCCTCCGTGCGGGCGAAGCCGACGACGGCAAGCGACTCGGGCGACACGCTATAGTACGGCTCGCTGCTCAGCGATCGCGTACGGTACGTAGATGCGTGGATCACGCGCCCGGAATTCGGATCGACCTCGCGCAGGAATCGCTCGAGCCGGTAGGCGAACAGCTTGTCGCCGGCGGCGGCGACCGTGGCGGCAAGCGCGTTCTGCGCCGCTTCCCACAGCTGGTAGGCGGCATCGCCCGACTCGTGGCCTACTTCGCACTTCTGGATGCCTTCGACTTTCACCACTTCGAGGGTGGTGCGGAGCGGTGTCATCGCCGGGTCGTAGCGCAGCTGATTTGTCGACTGAATGTCCAGCATCGCCGACGAATCCGGTGAGAACCCGATGTGTCGCGCCCGCAGCCGAAACTGCCCGGCGCTCGGCAGTCGCAGGGAGTAGCGCCCGTTGAGCTGAGTCAGCGTTCCGGTGATCATGACACCGTTGCGATCCATGAGCACGATGGAGGTGCCTCCGATCGCGAGCGAAGATCCGGCGACGTGGGCGATGCCGCTCACTTCCTGTGTCCGAACGGCACGGGTGACGCCCAGAGACAATGCCACTACGAGCAGCGCGTTTCCGGCGCTGGGGACAAGGCGCATAGCAGTTTCGCGAACCCAGAAGGGCTCTGCACCTCTGCATGAACGCGCTCACGCAGAGGGCAGAGCCAGCACCACCTACCCGATCGGCGCGACCTGATACTGCTCGAGCTTTCCGTCCGGCATCTCATACGTCCAGACTCTGATCGCCCGGCCCGGGAAGCTCACCCGGTACGATCGATACGTCATCCCGCCGCGCAGTGCCGTGCGCGTCTGGACGAACCCCGTCGGAGCTCCGAGCGGGGCCAGGCTGGCCTGGAAATCCTTGAGCGCCTGGTCGCTGAAGTAGAAGTTGGCGTTGGACGTGAACAGCGAGCGGTCGATGGTGCCGCGCTGGAGTCCCTCGAAGATCGATTTCGCCTCCGCCGTCCTGCTGTCGGCGAGCTTGTCTTCGGTGGTGAACAGGATCTGGGAGATCTGGTTGGCGATCGCGCCCGACGCCGGCGCGGCGTCCTGGTTGGTGAGCACCACGATGGCGGCCGAGTCTTCGGGAAAGACGATGTTCTCAGCGGTGAAGCCCGAGACTTCGCCGGAATGCTCGAGCATGAAGCGTCCGCCCTGCATGCCGACATCTAGGCCGAGTGAGTAGCCGGTGCCGGCGCCGTTGTTGAGGACGACCTCGCGCTCGAGCTCGCGGTACGACGCGGCCGAGAGCAGGCAGTGCTTGATGAGGCAGATGTCCCACTTGGCGAGATCCGAGGCGGTCATGGCGAGCTCGCCGGCGGCCCACATCCAACCGGGGCCGGCGTCGGGCGCGGGACGGAGTGGTCCGAGCCCGTAGCGGACGTAGCCGGTGACGGTGGCGGCGCGGGGATCGACGTCGAAGTTGGAAGCGCTGGTTAGGCCCACGGGCTGGAGGATCCGGGTGCGAACGAACTGGAAGAACGGCATACCGCTCGCTTTTTCGACGACCATTCCCGCGAGAGTGTAGTTGGTGTTGCTGTATTGCCAGCGCGAGCCGGGCTCGAAGTCGAGTGGCTTCTTGGCCCAGGCGTCGGCGATCGCCTGCGGGGTGGTCGCCACGAGCATCCCCGGCATCACGTAGTCCTGTGGCCAGAAGTCCTGATAGCCGGAGGTGTGGGAGAGGATCATCCGGACAGTGACGTCGTTGCCGCGGGTCAGGCCGGGGATGTACTTGGAGACGGGGTCGTCGAGGCGGAGCTTGCCATCTTGTTGGAGAAGAAGGGCTGCCACCGCCGTGAACTGCTTGCTGATCGAGCCGATGGCGTAGCGCATGTCGGGCTTCGCGGGGACGATTGGATCGAGCTTGGCCGAGCCATAGGCGTTGGCGTAGGCAAGTACCCCGTTTTTCACCACTGCGACCGATGCGCTTGGAACGCCGGTGGACGCGACAACCGCGTTGGCGATCGAATCGATTTGTCGGGTAAGGCCTTGATCGACCGAGCGAGAGGTTTGGGATTGAGCGGCGGTAAGATCGAGGACTACTAACCCGGCAACAATCAAGCTTCGTCTAACCATTGACCTTCTCCATGGTGGTGATAGCGGATTTCTGCGGACCTTGAAAGGTATTCCCGCAATCATGATTGGGCAGAAGTAGCCGAGAAGCAAATCGACTCGACACCACCCCGATATGGGGCCAAATTCGACGAAACATCCCCGTCTGACGATATTCTGACGGCGCAGTTAAGCTTGGCTTGGCCGAAAGCGACGAGCCCCGAAATGGTAACGTTACGAGCGTTGGGAGCAGCTGAAATCCAAACAGCGGCAGCCAGGCTGACTCCTTCACAAGAAATTGTGTTTGGTGCCGGGCTCTTTCTGCTGCTCCAACCCGGCAATCGGACCAGCCGCGATCGGCTTGCACGCCTATTGTGGCCGGCGGTCGGAGACGATTCTCGAGCACATCGGCTGCGTCAAACGCTCCTCCAGCTCAAGAAACATGGCTTGGATGTCGAGGCCGACCGCACAACCTTGCGTCTTCCGGCAGACAAAATCCAGAGCGACCTGGCGCCCCTTTCGGGGGGCACAGTCTCCAGTTTCGAGGAGTTGGATTCGCTGGAGTTTCTTCCGGGGTATAGCCCACGCTTCTCCGAGCCGTTTCGAGACTGGGTGGACACGAAACGCGATGAAGTCCACGCGAGCGCGACTCGGCTGCTGCTAAGGGGACTGGAAGAAAAGCGTCTTCAGGGAGACTGGGCCGCCGTGGAACGGATCGCGGCAAAGTGTCTCGTACTCGAGCCGCTCAATGAGGCGGCCGTTCTTGCGAAAGCAGAAGCCTGTGCGATGAGAGGGGGAAAGTTGCAGGCGGTATCGATGC
>DASXGU010000109.1:0-3077 GCA_036488915.1 Gemmatimonadaceae bacterium
CTTCTGCGATCGCCGAGCCCGCGGGCATTGGCGCGCTGAGCGCGGCGGGATTTCCGGGCGGGACATTCCATCCGCTCATCCCCTTCACGGACCCCGAGGTCTCGTCCGAGCTGCTGCGTCGCGCGTGGATCGGGATCGACGGTGACATTGCAGCGCGGAATGCCTCGAGGCGGCTGGCGGGGCATCTCGGCGCCCGCGTCCTGGAGATTCCCCCGGGCAAGAAGCCCGCGTATCACACCGCGGCGGTGATCGCCTCCAATTTTCCAGTGGTCCTGGCGTCGGTCGCCGGCCATCTGCTCCACGACATCGGAATTCCCGATGCGAGCGCTTATCAGGCCGTTGAGAGCCTGATGACCGGCGCTTTGACCAACATGAAGCAGGTCTTGCCCGACGACGCCCTGACGGGTCCGATAATGCGCGGCGATGCCGAGACCGTGGCGAAGCATCTGCGAGCGCTCCACGACCATCCAGCCGCGACGGAGGTCTATCGCGCGCTTTCGACGGCGGCGGTAGAAATCGCCCGCCGTCGCGGCGTCGACGCGAAGAAGCTGGCCGCTGTCTCCGGCCTCGTCAGGCCGGGCCGCTAACCAGTCGCGCGCTTCGTCGATCGAGGTCTAAAAGACGACGCCTTTGGCCTGATCGACGATCTTTGCCCCCTTCGGCGCCGAGAATCGGAAGCTCGATCTATCGATGTCCGGATTTGCCGTGAAGCTGGTGATCACGACGTGGCGCTTGAGACCGTTCGACGTCTCGACATCGAACTGCCGGATGCTGGAATCCGCATCGTCGATCCAGATTCTAGCGCTGCTGAACCCGGAGTTCGCCCGCTTCGGAACCAGCGTCACGATGTGAGTGGCTCGGCCGCCGACGCTGGATGCTCCGCCCGCGGTGACGTTGAATCGGGCGCGTGGCGAGTCGAGGAACTGCTCGGCGGGGTCGACGGCGCTGGCGCTCGCCCCGGTGTAGGGCATCTTCACGACCTGGCCGGGCACGCTGCTGGGGAGATAGATCCACAGGCTGGAGCCGTCGGCCGCGACGCGGTCGCCGGTGTCGAAATTGATGCTCAGAAGATTCGGCTTCTGGCGCAGAATCACACCGCTCGTCGTCTGCGAGTTGCCGGTGAGTGGATTCGTGAGCGTCTGCCGGAATTCGGCGCGCATGCTGGTGAGCTTCGAGTAGGCGGCGACGGCGCGATCAATGATTGCGTCAGCGCTCTGGGCGCGCGATGCGGCGGGCAGCGCCGCAATCCCCGCGGCGACAGTGACCGAAAAAATGAGTTTTCTCATAGTGAGCGGTACCCGGCAGGGCTTATGCCGTTCCGGATTTGGCCGTTGGCACGCTGCGACCGATAGCGGAGGCGACGGCGCGGAGCTCTCCCACCAACTGACTGAATTGATCCGGGTACAGCGATTGGGCGCCGTCTGACAGGGCGCGATCGGGCTCGGGGTGCATCTCGATCATCACCCCGTCGGCGCCGGCTGCAATCGCCGCGCGCGCCATCGGAATCACCTTGTCACGCAGCCCGGTGCCGTGACTGGGATCGGCGATGATCGGCAAATGTGAGAGCCGATGGACGATGGGAATGGCGGTGAGGTCGAACATGTTGCGCGCCGCGGGATCGAAGCTGCGTACGCCGCGCTCGCACAGAATGACGTTTTCATTGCCCTCGGCGAGAATGTATTCAGCGCTCAGCAACAGCTCGTTGATGGTTGCCGCCATCCCGCGCTTGAGGAGCACGGGCTTGCGCATTTTGCCGACGGTCTTGAGGAGGGAATAGTTCTGCATGTTGCGGGCGCCGATCTGGATGCAGTCCGCGAGCTCGGCGACGATCTGAGCCCCTTCGGAATCCATCGCTTCGGTGACGACAGGCAATCCACTCTCCCTGCCCGCGCGGGCCAGGAACTCGAGCCCTTTTTTGCCGAGGCCCTGGAACGAGTACGGAGAGCTGCGCGGCTTGAATGCTCCGCCCCGGAGCGCGGTGCCGCCGGCCGCCTTCACCATGCGCGCGGCGGATAGTATCTGCTCCTCCGATTCCACCGAGCACGGCCCGCCGATGACCACGACGGTATCGCCGCCGACGGTGACGCCCTTGCCCAGATCGACGATGGTGTTCTCGGCACGCCACTCGCGCGACACCTGCTTGTAGGGCTGCGTGACGTGAATGATCTGCGCCACGCCGGGGAGCGCCTCGAGGCGCGAAGCATCGACGCGTCCGTCGTTGCCGACCAGACCCACCGCGGTGCGCTGGGCGCCCGGCATCGGCCGGGCATCGTAGCCCATCTCCTGAATGATACTCACTACGCGCTCGACGTCTTTCGCCGTCGCGTCGTGCTGCATGACGACTAGCATTTTCTACGCGGTGACTGACGCTGGCTCGGCGGCTTCGGCGGGCTCGTCGTGCAGCTGTGGTGTGTGCGCAGGGTGCGCGGGAGTGATGGTTTCGTCCACAGTGCGCCCGCGCATGCGGACGCTCACGAGTGACGAGATGCCGGGCTCCTGCATCGTGACTCCGTAAACCGCGTCGGCGGCCTCGGTGGTAGTGCGCGGATTGTGGGTGATCACGATGAACTGCGTCTTGGCCTTGAAACGATTCAGCATGCGGACGAAGTGACCGATGTTCTGGTCGTCCAGGGGAGCGTCGACTTCGTCGAGCAGGCAGAAAGGGCTCGGCTTGGTGAGGAATATTCCGAAAAGCAGCGACAGTGCCACGAGCGCCTTCTCTCCGCTCGAGAGCAGGTGAATTCTCTGGGTGCGCTTGCCGCGCGGCGAAGCGTGGATCTCGATGTCGCCTTCCAGTGGCGTCTCGGGATTCTCCAGACGCAGGTCGCACTCACCGCCGCCGAACAGGGTCATGAAGATGTTGCGGAAGTTCTCGCGCACCTGGACGAAAGTCTGCAGGAATAGCTCCCGGGCAGTCGTGTCGATTTCCCTGATTGCCTGCTGGAGCGAGCCCTTGGCGGAGCTGAGGTCGTCGCGCTGGGTGGTGAGGAATCCGAGACGCTTCGTTTCTTCCTCGTGCTCCTCGATCGCCAGCGGGTTTACGGGCCCGAGCGCTTCCAGCTGCTCGCGCACGAGGG
>DASXGU010000165.1:0-6823 GCA_036488915.1 Gemmatimonadaceae bacterium
GCATGAACCCCTCGAACGCCGCGATGATCTACAACCATCGCGCCCGCGTGTACCAGTATCAGAATCAACTGGAGCTTGGCGGCGAGGAGATCGAGAAGGGCCTCACGCTCGAGCCGCGCCAGCCTCTGCTGCGCATTTCGCTCGGCTATCAGCAGATGCGGCTGGGTGATCTGAACAAGGCCGTCGAGACGCTCGAGAACGTGGTCAGCGACGAGAGCTCGCTGCGCATTGTGTTCCCGACGATTGCGCTCTGCTATGTGCAGTTGGGCGACCGCCAGAAGGCCGCATCGTTCATCCTCGAAGAGACGCTGTCGGCGGCGGAGGCCGATAGCGAGATGGCTTATCGGCTGGCGACCTACTTCGCGCTCGAAGGCGATGAGTCCGAAGCGCTGCACTGGCTGCGCCGCGCGATCTATCTGGGCAACGAGAACTATCCGTGGTTCTCGAAGAATCCGGCGTGGCGCAATCTGGTCGGCCATACCGACTTCGAGCGCATTCTCGAAGATCTGAAGAAGAGTTATCGTCGTAATCAGAAGAACTGGAAGCGGCTGCTGGCGCAGGTGCGTGCACGGCAGAAGAGTTCGGCTGCTCTCTCCCTCTAAACAGCGCCTTAGACAACGTTTCTAGACGGTCCCTTTTTAGACGGAGAGATCAGCGGGCGCGCTTAGCGCGTGCCCATGGCCTGCGGCGTGGCTTCCATCGGCCCAACCAGCGTGAAGATGATGCCGGTGTCTTGCGGGATCTCCTCCTGGCGGTCCTGCTTCAGCCACCAGACGGTGCTGACCCCGGCGCCGATGCCGGCTCCGACGACCGCACCCACACCGCCGCCGAGCACGGCTCCGGCTGCTGCGGCGCCGCCCGTGGTCATCGACATCGCGGCCAGTGTGCTGAGAGGATGGTCGCGGCGCAGGATGGTGCCCTCCTCATCGACGCGCGTGGCGTTGTACTGATCGGTGTCGGCGACCTGCGCGTGCAGGGTATACATGGTGCCGTCGGGCAGGGTGACGCTCTCGGGGAGCAGATGAATCGCCGCCGCACCGGAGATGCGACGACCGCCGCGGATCTGGGTGACGCGGCCGTGCACGACCGAGCCGATGGGGACGATGACGCGGCCCTCGCGCTCCATGGGAGCGATGACCGTGGCGGTGAAGGGCGTGTAGAGCGGGGTGTTGGCGGTGGAGATGGTCTGCTGGATGCGTGTGCGCAGCAGCGTGCCGGGCGGAACCTCATTGGGCCGCGAGGGAACGTCGGTCACAACGCCGGCGTCGTAGTCCTCGGTGTGCGGTGGTGGCGCGGTCGTCACGACGTCGCCGTCGGGATCGTCGGCGGGCGCCGCCTGATAGGAGTGCGCGGCGGGCGCGGGGCGATAGGGCTGATACTGCGGCTGGCTCTGCGCTGCGGGCTGAGCCGGCATGGCCGCGGACGGCTTGGGGTGCAGGACCGGCGTCGGCGCGTCGTCGGGTGTGGTCTCGATCATCGCCGGCGGCGGATTGGAGACGCCGGTGTTCTGGGCCATTGCAGGGGCCGCGGCGGCGAGGGCAAACAGGGCGGTCGAGAGAGCGATCTTCATGGGGACAACCTCTGAGCGGGAAGCTCGGATCGAGCGCCTTCGAAGGCAACTCTGCGAGCTTCAAGGATACGAGGTTTTCGGCGGCTGCGCGCGCCAAAGTGCGGCAGGGAATCGAAGCCGGTACTAGTCCCGAGCGAAAACGCGCGTCGTCGCTGGTTGTGAACTACATCTCACCCGGCTTTGTTAGAATCCGCATGGTGAGCACGAACAAAAAAGTAGAGCTGGTGCAGACGATCGGAGGCGCAGGCGGCCACACGGTCGCGGTCGATCGTCGGCCTAAGTTGAACGAACGTCTGGCGCACCGCATCGTCGCCCGCCAATCATCCGATTCCCCTACCCCCGACAGGAGCACTATGACTGAGATTGTTTCCATCCATGCCCGCGAGATTCTCGATTCGCGTGGAAATCCCACGGTTGAAGCTGATGTGACGCTCGCAGGCGGAGCGATGGGACGTGCTGCCGTGCCGAGCGGTGCCTCGACCGGTGAGCATGAAGCGGTGGAGCTGCGCGACGGCGATAAGGAGTATTACCTCGGCAAGGGCGTGATGAACGCGGTCGAGAACGTCGAGTCGAATATCGCCCCCGAGCTGCAGGGAATGGATGCGACAAACCAGCGCCTGATCGACGCGACCATGATCGCGATCGACGGTACGGAGAACAAGGGCCGTCTCGGTGCGAACGCGATCCTCGCAGTCTCGATGGCCTGCGCGCGCGCCTCGGCCACCGCGCTCAAGATGCCGCTCTATCGCTATCTCGGCGGCGTGAACGCGTCCCTGCTGCCCACCCCGATGATGAACATCCTCAACGGCGGATCGCACGCCGACTCGAACGTCGACTTCCAGGAGTTCATGGTCATGCCGGTCGGTGCCGAGAGCTTCTCCGACGCGCTGCGCTGGGGCACCGAGGTCTTCCATACGTTGAAGGGCGTGCTCAAGAAGCGCGGCTACAACACCGCCGTCGGCGATGAGGGCGGCTTCGCACCGTCTCTGAAGTCCAACGCCGAGGCCATCGAGCTCATCCTCGAGGCCATCGAGCTCGCCGGCTACAAGCCCGGCGAACAGATCGCCCTCGCGCTCGATCCCGCCGCCAGCGAGTTCTACAACAAGGAGACGGGCATGTACGTCTTCAAGAAGTCGGACAAGAGCGAGAAGACCTCGCTGCAGATGGCCGAGTTCTGGGAGTCGTGGACCAAGCAGTACCCCATCATCAGCATCGAGGACGGCCTGGCCGAGGACGATTGGGATGGTTGGAAGATTCTCACCGAGAAGATCGGCGAGCGCATTCAGCTGGTCGGTGACGATCTATTTGTAACCAACAGCAAGCGCCTGCATCGCGGCATCGAGCAGAAGGTCGCGAACTCGATCCTGATCAAGGTGAACCAGATCGGCACCATCTCCGAGACGCTTGAGGCGATCGAGCTGGCGCGCCGCTTCGGCTACACCAGCATCATCAGCCACCGCTCGGGCGAGACCGAAGATACCTTCATCGCGGATCTCGCGGTAGGCACGGGCGCAGGCCAGATCAAGACCGGCTCGGCCAGCCGCACGGACCGCATCGCGAAGTACAACCAGCTGCTCCGCATCGAAGAGGAGCTCGGTCAGTCGGCAGACTTCCTCGGCCTCGAGTCGGTCAACTACGGCGGCTAAGCGTTAGGCATCGTTTTTCTCTGTAGCACCCCAGCCACGATCGCGATCAACCTCCCAGCCGGAAGTTGATCGTGATCGTGGTTTTTTAGCGAGCAACCGTCGGGGTTGGCCGGCTCAGGACGCAGATGGCTCTGTCGGAGCCGAGTCACCGGAGGTCTCCGATTCCAGCGCCCTCAAGAGGATCGCGCGCATGGGTGGAAGGTCATCCTTGACGGTATTCCAGACAATTTGGTCGTCAATCCGATGGTAGGCATGCCGGAGGAGGTTGCCCATCCCGCGGAAGCCCTCCCAATCTGGCCCCGGCGCGATTGTGTTGGCGTGATCGCCCAGACGAATCGCAGCCTCGGTCATAACTTGTAACTGCCGTTCGACGGCTGACTTGGTCTTCACATCGGCCTGGTAGGACTCGAAGGTCACTCCGTCGAGAAAGGATTCGATGTGATCGATCGCCTCGAGCATATCTGCCAGTTGGGCGGCGTTCTACCTAAAAGGCAAGTACGGCCTCACGGAGAGCTCTTGATCGTACAGGCTCGTGCATCCATTCGCTCGAAGACAGATCGACGGGCGCGCCAAGCATCGTGCTGAGGCGACTGGCGAGACCTCCCACTTTGACCAACGTCATTCGCTGTGATCGGTCGAAATCCGCGAGGAGGTCCACGTCCGAGAGGGAGGTGGCTTCGTCGCGCGCGACGGAGCCGAACACGCGGAGATGAACGATTCCGGCAGCCTTCAACTCCTCTTCGTGCTGGCGCAGTCTCTCGATCACGAAGTGCTTGTCCATGCTCATATTCTGCGCTTTTCTCAAGAAAATTCAATCGCTAAGAGCACTTGCTGGCCGCACGAGCAGGAAATCACAGCCCGATGGGTGTGCCGGTGCCTCGCGTTGCAGTATTCGATTGCTCTGGGGATCAAGTCGCAGGATGTACCCCACTGGCAAAGCAGTTACCATGATGGATGGGCCGGGGCGACGCTTCGGCAGGAGAGGGAATTCGCTTACGACGATCTGCGCGACTGGATAAAGAAGCTCGACAAGGCAGGAGAACTCAAGCGGATCACCGCCGAGGTGGACCCCATCCTGGAGATGGCGGAGATCGCTGATCGCGCCGCGAAGATGGGCAAAGGAACGCCGAAGGCCGGCGGCCCGGCGCTGCTCTTCGAGAATGTCAAGGGCTATCCCGGCGCACGCGTGCTGATGAACCAGTTCGGCAGCGAACGTCGCATGAAGCTCGCGCTCGAGACCGACTCGCTCGACGCCATCGCCGACCGCATCCGCGTCCTGCTGCACCCGCAGACGCCCACCAGCATGATGGACAAGCTCAAGCTGCTGCCGATGCTGGCGCAGGTAGGCAGCTTCTTCCCCAAGGTCATCTCGAGCCGCGACGCGGCCTGCAAGCAGGTGATCCGCCGCGCCGACAAGGGCGATACCATCAACGTCCTCGACTTCCCCGTGCTCAAGACGTGGCCGCAGGATGGCGGCCGCTTCATCACGCTGCCCTGCGTGACCACGCGCGATCCGAAGTCGGGCAAGCGCAACGTCGGCATGTACCGCATGCAGGTCTACGACGGCCAGACCACCGGAATGCACTGGCAGCGCCAGAAGAACGCGGCCGAGCACCTGCGTGACCGCCTGCGCGAGACCTCGGCCGATGCTGCGGCGCGCGTCGATCTGATGGCTCTGACCGCGGGCGGAACGGCCTCGGCGACCGGCAGCATTCCGTCGATCACCAAGACGAAGATCCTCGGCGAACGCATGGAGGTCGCTGTCGCCATCGGCACCGATCCGACCATCACCTTCAGCGCGATTGTGCCTGCGCCGCCTGAGGTCGAGGAGTACCTGATCGCCGGCTTCCTGCGCCAGAGCCCGGTCGAGCTGGTGAAGTGTGAGACCGTTGACCTCGAGGTCCCCGCGCACGCGGAGATCATCCTCGAAGGCTACGTCGAACTCGGCGAGCTGCGCACCGAAGGCCCCTTCGGCGACCACACCGGCTTCTACACCATGCAGGATGACTACCCGGTCTTCCACATCACCTGCATCACTCACCGCAAGGACCCCATCTATGCCGCGACTATCGTGGGCAAGCCGCCGATGGAGGACGCGTGGATGGGCAAGGCCGTTGAGCGCATCTTCCTGCCGCTGATGCAGCTGACCTTGCCCGAGATCGTCGACGTAAACCTGCCCGCCGAGGGCGTCTTCCACAACCTGATGATCGTGTCGATCCGCAAGAGCTACGCAGGCCAGGCGCGCAAGATCATGAACGGCATCTGGTCCATGGGGCAGGCGATGTTCACCAAGTGCGTCATCGTCGTCGATGAGGACTGCGATGTGCAGGACGTCGCCGAGGTGACGCTGCGCGTGACCAACAACATCGATCCCGAGCGCGACATTCAGTTCACGTTGGGGCCGGTGGATACGCTCGACCACGCCAGCCGCCTGCCCAACTTCGGTAGCAAGATGGGCATCGACGCGACGCGCAAGTGGGCGGCAGAGGGCTTCAATCGCCCCTGGCCGCCGATGCTCACGATGGACACCGACGTGAAGGCGAAGGTGGACTCCATCTGGAAGAAGCTGGGCATCGAGTAACGACTCCCACACGCACAAAGGCCGTGGTCTGCATCAGCTGACCACGGCCTTTCCGTTTTTGAGCGCTGCTGTTTCCGTGTTCGGCTAGATCCAGACCTTGGCGCCCAACGCCAGATCGACGGTGATCGCATAGGTGCAGTACAACAGCCAGCAAGCGGTCAGCATCTGGAACAGACCGATCAGGCGAGTGCCAAGATTCCAGGACAGGAAGCGGGTCGGAACCTCGATGCCGTAGATGAAGGTGAGGCCGACAAAGATAATCATCACGGGGATGTCCCCGGCGCGCCGGAAGACGTCAACGCCAAGCAGGCTGAGAAACAGGAAGGCGATGGACATCCACGCGTCGAGCTGTACCGAGGAGTTGATATAGCGCCGGTGGGACATCGCGAACCAGTGAATGCCGAATGCCGTGAACGCGAGGGCTGCCATATACAGCGGAGCCGCATGGCCGAAGACGTTGAACCACGTCAGTCCGATCAACAGGTAGACGCCGGTCAGGAACTGCATGAAGCCTTGCATCCAGAAGCCCCAGATTCCCAGGGATTTGTTGACCTCGGGGCTGGTCTTGGGAAATTGAAACAAGGCCTGGCCGCCCCAGATTAAGTAACCGGTGGCCAAGCCAAAAAAACCAATCGCAATCGGCACGAAGGGCGAGCTTGCAAACGTGAATCCTTGCGCTTCCATGTTGTAAGTCTTCTTTCGGGGTTCGGCAGTTACACGTTATCGATAACTGCAGTATGGAAGGACCGCCATGAGTCTTTGCACCCATCAGGAGAAAGCGGACTTCAATCCGGCTTAGTTTTGGACTTGGGGTCATTCCCCTTGGGGTTCAGGAAGCTTTGCCTTGAAGCCACCGGCGATTGAGTAATTCGGCAGTCAAAAGGCCTGTATCTGTTGAGCCACCGGAGTGTTTCTCTTTCTCCGGCTTCGAGTCTCTCTCAGAGCGTTCCTGGCAAATCTGGTCGGCCGGAATGAAGATTGGTACAGCAGACACTCGACCATCCAGTGCTCGTGCACACGAAGGAC
>DASXGU010000190.1:0-16909 GCA_036488915.1 Gemmatimonadaceae bacterium
CTTCTCGTCGAGAATCGAATCGGCGCCGGCCGTGGTCGGGCCGTTGGCGCCCTCGCAGATGATCTTCGCGCGAATCTTTCCGGCGTTCTTGCTCGTGATCACGTTCTCGAGCGCCGCCGGCACGAGCACGTCGACGTCGAGCACGAGGAGCTCGTCGTTCGTGATCTGCTCGCCGCCCGAAAAGCCCTCGAGCGACCGATGCTGGCGCACGTGATTGATCGCGCCCGGAATGTCGACGCCGTTCTTGTTGTAGTAGCCGCCGGTCCGGTCGCTGATCGCGACGATCTTGCAGCCTTCCTTCGACAGGAGATCCGCGGCGACGGAGCCGACGTTGCCGAAGCCCTGAATGGCGACGGTCGTGCCGCGAATCGGCTTGCCGAGATGCTTCAGCGCTTCCTTGGTGACGATCATGCAGCCGCGGCCCGTCGCTTCGCGGCGGCCGAGCGATCCGCCCATCTCGATCGGCTTGCCGGTGACGACGGCGGTGACCGTGTGGCCCATGCGCATCGAGTAGGTGTCCATCACCCACGCCATGACGCGCTCGTTGGTGTTGACGTCGGGGGCCGGCACGTCGGAGTCCGGTCCGAGCGTGGCGATGATGCCCGCGGTGTAGCGTCGCGTGAGGCGTTCGAGCTCGCCGGCGCTCATCTTCAGCGGGTCGCAGACCACGCCGCCCTTGGCGCCGCCGAACGGAATGTTGACGACCGCGCATTTCCACGTCATCCACGCCGCCAGTGCCTTCACTTCCTCGAGGGTCACCAGTGTGTCGAACCGGATACCGCCTTTGGCCGGACCGCGCGAGGTGTTGTACTGAACTCGGTAGCCCTCGTACACATCCACCTGACCATTGTCCATCATGACGGGTATGGAGACGATCACCTGCTTCTCGGCTTGTCGCAGCACCTTGTACAACCCCGGCTCCAGATCCAGCAGCTCTGCCGCCTTGTCGAAGCGTGACATCATCTCTTCGAATGGGTTCTCCTCGCTGAGAAAATGGTCCTTGTCTGGTCTTACCAGCTTGTGGGCGGGAATTCGAGTTTCGGTGGCCATGTGGTGATGTATCGGGCGGGTGTCGGATGTTCCGGAGTCAGGTTGTCGGAGACGACAAATGGTCGAGTAGCCGGTCCAATTGTGCCTGACCGTCCTCGATCCGCAATCGCTGTGAAACATACCATAATGACCCCGCTTCGGCAGGCCATATGGACTCCAGCTTCACTGCATCCTTGAGCGTGCAAACCACGAAGTCTGAATTACTTGCCTCTCCCGCAAGCTTGCGGGCCTCGGCTCGGGTGAACGCATGATGGTCGGGAAAGCTGAACGGTCTGACGACTGCGCCAAGCTCGGTGAGTTGCCTGAAAAAGGAGTCGGGCTGCGCGATCGCCGCCACGGCGGTAAGGTCTGCTCCCTGGAGGGCGTGAAGAGGCAAGGATTGGCCCGTCGCGGTGCTTCTGAGCTCGCCGGGCGTGAGGTGCACCACCGCCACCGGCACTCTGGGGGCCGCATTCGCCAGCGCGCGCCGCACGTCCCCGACGATCGCTGGGTCGGCCGTCTTTCGTGTGATGACGGCCAAGGTGGCGCGCCGCGCCGCGCGAAGGGGCTCGCGCCACGGGCCGGCGGGCAACAGTCGCGGCGTTCCGGTCCACGCATCGGCGTTCACTAGCAGGATGTCGACGTCACGCCGCGCCCGTCGGTGCTGAAAGGCATCGTCGAGAACGACGACGTCGGCTCCCTGCGCGATCGCCTCACGAATCCCACGCACCCTGTCGGGCGCCGCGATCACCGGGATGCCAGGGTTCAGACGTTGATGGACCGCGATCTCATCTCCTCCATATCCGCGCAGCACTATTGCCGGCGTCACACCCCTCGCTAGAAGTCGCTCGGCGAACCACGCCGCGACGGGAGTCTTTCCGGTACCGCCAACCGAGAGATTCCCGACGCTGAGCACGGGTATGGAGAACTCGGTGGCCCCGAGAATATTCCAGTCGTAGAGCTTGCCTCGCGCGGCCACGACGGCGCGATACAGCAGCTCAGCGGGCGCGAGCAGTGTGCGAGCGGCTCGAGCCCGCGCGGTTCTTCCCGACCAGACCTCGTCCACGAGTCGCCGATCAAGCATCGGCACCTGCGGATCGGACCGCGTTTGCCATCAGCGCTTCAAAGCGGGGCGCCTCGGCTGCAGCCGCGCGCGGATCACCAGCTTGCACTTTTTCAGCGACGCCGTACGCGACGGTCACGCGGGCGAATGGCTTGGGAATCATGAAGCCGTCCCAGCTCTTCAGGCGCCAGGCCCGGGTGGCGGAGATGGCGACGGGCAGGATGACTGAATCGGAGCGTTGGGCGGCGACCAGCGCGCCCGGCGCGAACTTCCTGGCCGGGCCGCGCGGCCCGTCCGGGGTGATGGCGATCTCCTTTCCCGCCTCGAGCGCCCGCACCATCGAGATCAGCGCGCGTCCGGCTCCTCGGGTCGTCGAGCCTCGAATGGTGCCGAAGCCCAGCGACTCCGCCGCGCGCGCCACCATCTCACCATCCCTGTGCTCGCTGATCAACACGAGGACTCCCTGATCGCGGTGATGCCAGAGCAACGGCAGCAGGTGTCCGTGCCATAGCGAGAATACGAACCCTCTGCCGGTAGCGCGAGCGTTTGCCAGGGCCTCGCCATTCGTCACCCGGTAACGCCAGGTCCGTCCGATCAAATGCAGCAGGCCCAGTCCGAGCAGCAGCGCCGCGCGCGATCGCCAGGTGAAGGGCTCGTCGAGCGCAGTCATCCGCTGGCGCCGGCGAGGTCGCTTGCCATTCGCGCCACCCTTCCCGCCGCGCCCGGAGTACCGAGCTTGGCGCGCACTTCTGCCAATCCGCTCAATACGTCACGGCGCGTGGGACTGTCGACGAGAAGCTCGGACAGCGCGTCGGCCATCTTCGCCGGCACGATCTCGTCCTGAATGAACTCCCGCGCGATCTCCCTGCCGGCCACGACATTGACCAGACCGATGTTGGGAACCTTGACCAGCCTCTTGGCCAGCGCGAACGAGATGCGGCCGGTGCGATAGGCAACGATCAGCGGACAGTCGGCAATCGAAGCCTCGAGCGTCGTCGTCCCGCTCTTGCAAAGCGCGGCATCGGCGGCGCGTAGCACGCTGAGGGACGCGGAATGCACCAGCCGAAATGGGCACCGCACGGTATCGAGCGCCACGGTCGGCGCCACGCTCACGAGCACCTGCAGATTGGCAATGCGTCGCTTCAGCTCACTGGCAGTGGCGACGAAATCATCGATGTGGCGATCGATTTCCTGCTGCCTGCTCCCCGGGAAAAGCGCCAGCACGGGATCGTTCTGCGACAAGCCCAGTGCTTCGCGCGCTTCGAGTCGCGTCGGCATGTTCACCGCTCGGTCGAGCAGCGGATGGCCGACAAAAGTGGCGTCGATGCCGAAGCCGCGCAGTAGCGGCTCCTCGAATGGCAGAATGACCGCCGCCTTGCTGACCAGACGCGCCAGCTTTGGAATGCGACCTTCTCCCCACGCCCACACCTGCGGCGTCACGTAGTAGAGCACCGGCACACCCGCGTCTTTTGCCGCCGCCGCCACTTTCATGTTGAAGCCCGGGTAGTCGATCAACACCAGCACCGCCACCTCTCCCCGATCGAGCATCGCGCGAATGTTTCGCAGCAGCAGAAAGTGGCGGGGCACGTGCTTCAGCACTTCGAGAAATCCCATGACGCCGAGCTGGTGATCACGGTGTATCAGCTCGACCCCCTGCTCCGCCAGTCTGGGCCCGCCTACCGCGGCGAGATCGAGGTCGGGACGAACCCGTCGCAACGCCGAGGCTACTCCCGCCGCATGCAGGTCGCCGGAAGCCTCTCCGGCGACGAACAGCACTTTACGCATGATGCTGCGGCTGCCCGACGAGCGATGGGAGCGTCATCTCGATTTCCCTGACGATGCGAAGGGCAACGCCGAGGGCGAGCCGCCCCTCCTCCCCGGTCACCACCACTGGCGCGGACCCCCGCAACGCGCTGACGAAGCTTTCCAGCTCCAGCTTGAGCGGCTCACCCTCGGGTGCCTCGAGCTTGATTCGATCCACATACGCGGTGATGTCCGCCGGGGCCGACCTGATCGTCGAGGGATCGATGTCCGATCGTAGCCGGAAGAATTCGCCCGTCCCCGCGCCGAGATCGAGCGAGAGATAGCCGCTCTGCTGGAAGATTCTGATCTTGCGTTTCCTCTCCCGCGAGATGCGGCTCGATGTGATGTTGGCCACCGCGCCGGAGCTGAAGGTCACCCTGGCGTTGGCAATGTCGAGCATCGGCGTCAACACGGGAACACCCACTGCCGCGATTTCTTTGGCCTCCGAGCCGACGAGCGTGAGCAGCAGGTCGATGTCGTGGATCATCAGATCAAGCACGACGGCGACGTCTGAGCCGCGCGGGCTGAAGGGCGCCAGACGCTCGCTGTCGATGAAGCGCGGTTTCCTGACGTGCGGCAGCGCGGCCCGAACGGCGCGGTTGAATCTCTCGATGTGCCCGATCTGAACCAGCACTCCCTTCCGGCGCGCCTGCTCGAGTAAGGCATCGGCCTCTTCCAGTGTGGTGGTGATCGGCTTTTCGATGAAGACGTGCCTGCCACGCTCTATCGCGGCCGTAGCCACCTTGAAATGAGAGGATGTCGGCACGACTATCACTACCGCATCGGTGGAGGCCAGCAGGCTCTCGACCGTCGCGTGGCTTTGGACTCCCAGCTCCTTCTCGACCTCGGCGCGCCGCTCGGGACGCGACTCGAAGAATCCCGCGAAGCTAATGCCGGGAAGATCCCGCAGAATTCGTATGTGGTGGAATCCGAGACTGCCCGCGCCGATGACGCCGACGCGTGGATTGGTGATCAAATGACCACTCCGCGCTCGCTGGCTTCCACGAACTGGATCAGCTCCCTGACCTCCGAGAGCGGCTCGAGCTCAGTCTGAGCCCGCTCGATCGCCTGGGTGACGTTCATCTCCGAGCGGAACAGCAGGCGATACGCGCGCTTCAGCTCGCGAATGGTGTCTTCGTCCATTCCACTTCTCTGCAGGCCGATCGTATTCAATCCATACAGCTTGACCGGATTGCCGACGGCCTTGAGAAACGGTGGAATGTCCTTCGACACCCGCGAGCAGCCGCCAATGAAGCTGTGCCTGCCGATGCGCACAAACTGGTGTACGGCGCAGAGTCCCGAGACGATTGCCTTGTCTTCGACCGTCACGTGACCCGCCAGCTGCGCGACGTTCGAGAGGATGACATTGTTCCCGATGTGGCAATCGTGGGCCAGGTGCACGTACGACATGATGAGACAGCCCCGCCCAACCGTCGTCTTGAAGGAATGCGCCGTACCGCGATTGATGGTCGTGTATTCGCGGATCACCGTGCCCTCTCCAATTTCGACCGCCGTCTCTTCACCCGCGTACTTGAGATCCTGGGGCGGGCCACCGAGTATCGTTCCCATCCCCACTTTCACGTTCTGGGCGATCGTCACGTTGCGCTCGAGCGTCGCCCGCGGCGCAATGACGCAGCCGCTCCCCACCTTGCAGTTCTGTCCGATCATCGCGAAAGCGCCTACTTCGACATCGCTTTCGAGCTCGGCGTCGCTGGAGACTATCGCGGTCGGGTGGATCCGCGATTTGGTCATCGATCCCGCACCATCGCGGCCATGTCCGCTTCGGCTACTACCTCTCCGTCGACCTTCCCGATCCCGCGCATCTTGCAGACGGTTCCGCGCAGCTGGGTGATCTCGAGCTCGAAGCGAATCTGATCGCCGGGCTTCACGGGCCGCCGGAACTTCACGTTGTCCAGCGACATGAAGTAGACGACTTTGCTCTCCGGATCTTCGACGGATCCCATCAGCAGCATGCCGCCGACCTGGGCCATCGCTTCGATGATGAGGACGCCGGGCATGATCGGATGCCCGGGAAAATGTCCCTGAAAGAACGGCTCGTTGATGGTGACGTTCTTGAGGCCCACGATCCGCTTCTTCTCCTCGATCTCGAGAATCCGGTCCACCAGCAGGAACGGGTAGCGGTGGGGCAGAACCTTCATGATGTCTTCTATCGTATACATCCCCTTCTCCTTTCGGCCGGCCCTCACCAGCTCGCGTACCAGTGTAACAGTTCCCCGATGACTGGGCTTGATTGCGACGATCCGCGCCTTGACGCGCGCGCCTGCCAGAGCCAGGTCACCGATGCAGTCCATCGCCTTGTGCCGCACGAACTCGTCGTGCCAGCGAAGCTCCCCACTCAAAATATCGCGATCGTCGAGCACCACCGCATTTTCCAGCGACGCGCCCTTGATCAACCCCTTGGCCCGCAGCGCGTCGACCTCGTGAACGAAGCCGAAGGTCCTCGCCCGCGACAGCTCGGTGGCGAAGGATTCATCATCGACGATGAAGCGCCGCGACTGCTTGCCGATCAGGGGGTGCGGAAACTCGATGGTCACGTCGAGCTCCAGCCTGTCCGCCGGATACGCCTCGTAGACCGAAGAGCCGTCGATGATGCGGACCGGCTCGCTCAGCTCGAGAAAGTCCGGCTCCCCGTTGATCGCGGCAAGTCCCGCTTCAGTCAGCGCGCTGAGAAACGGTGCCGCGCTCCCGTCCAGAATGGGTGGCTCCGGACCATCCATGTCTATCGTGACGTCATCGATCCCGAGCCCCGTGATGGCGGCCAGCACGTGCTCCACCGTATGCACCGCGTGAGCGCCCTTGCCCAGCTGCGTCCTGCGCTCGCTACCGGAGACTTCGCTCACGTGGGCGTCGATCCGAGGCCGGCCCGGGCAGTCGATGCGGCGGAAGACGATTCCCTGTCTGGTACTGGCGGGCTGAAAGGTGATCCGGCACTGGACTCCAAGGTGGAGACCGATGCCTTCCAGCGTTGCCGGACGAGCTAGCCTCGTCCGGCTCACCGGGGCTCAGCGTCCCCGAGCAGTTTCTCCAGGCGTCTCATCATGCGGGCCAATTTAAACAAGGCAGCCGAGGCGCGGAGCGCCTCGCGATGCGGCCGGGCGGGATAGCCTGACCACGTCTCACCGGCCGGGATGTCACCGAACACGCCGGCCTGGGCTGCGAGCCGAGCGCCGGCGCCGATCGAGAGGTGTCCGCTGATTCCGGCCTGACCGGCGAGGATCGCTCCATCGCCTATCGTCACCGAGCCCGCCACGCCTACCTGCGCCATGAGAAGGCACTTCCGGCCGATCCGCACGTTGTGCGCGATGTGCACTAGGTTGTCGATCTTCGTTCCCATACCCACCACGGTGTCGTCGATGCTCCCGCGGTCGATGGTGGTGTTGGCGCCGATCTCGACGTCGTCCTCGATGATGCAGCGCCCGACGTGGGGAATCTTCTGGTGGGCGCCGCCCTGAAATACGTAGCCGAAACCGTCGCAGCCGATGCGCGACCCGGCGTGGATCAATACGCGCTCACCGATCGTCGCGCCCGGATACACGGTGACAGTCGGCCAGAGACGCGACGCCGCCCCGATCGAAGCCCCTGCGCCCACCGCGCTGTGAGCTCCTATCGCGACGCCGTCCCCGATGGCGGCGCCCTCTCCGATGACGGCGTATTCGCCGATCGAAACTCCGGTCCCAATGCGCGCGCCTCGTTCGATTCGTGCTGTCGCTGCCACGCCGGGCGCAGGCCACTCCTGTGGATACAGCTTCGGCAATAGCGACACCAGCTTCTCCGCTGGCTGCTTTACGATGATCCGCGTTCCGCCGCCGGGGGCATCTCGAAAATCGGGATCGACGAGCACTATGCCGGCCCGCGTCGTAGCCATCGTCGCGGTGTACTTCGGGCTGGAGAGGATGCTCAGCTGACTCGGTGTCGCGCGGTCAAGCGGAGCGACCGAATCGACCCTGGCGCGCCCGTCCCCGATCAACTCTCCGCCAACGAGGGCCGCAATAGCCTCAGCGGTGATAGTGCTAGCACCATCACCGCTGATTACCATCCCGGAAACCGTTCGCTCGGTCACTTCTTCGGCCGAGTCACTCCCGCGGGCTGTGGAACCGTTCCGCTGGCCGGAGTGGCCGTCGCGGACGCCGCCTTGAGCCTCGCCAGGACCCGATCGGTCAGGTCGAGGCGCTTGTCGGCGGCGACGACCACGCTCGTCTGCGCGCCGACGTCGAGAATCACGGCGTATCCCTCCTCGGCGCGGATGGACTCGATGACGGCCTGCACGCGCTCCATGATCGGCTTGACCAGCTCCGCCTGACGGGCCTGCATCGTCGAGTCGAGGCCGCGGGCGCGACCCTGGTACTCGGCCTCCTTCTGACTGATCGAGGTGCGCCGTGTTTCGCGGGTCAGGCTATCGAGCTTCGGTGAATCCCGGTCGAATGCCGCCATCAGCGTGCGCAGCGAGTCGTCCATGCGCTGGATCTGCTGGCGATAGACGCCGACTTCCTTGTCGAACTGCGCCTCTGCCTCGGCGCGGCCCGGCGCCTGCTGCAGGAGAAGCGCAGAGTTGATGTAGCCGATCTTGGTCGGCGAGGCAGCCGGCGCGGATGCCTGTGCTCCGGCCACTCCGGCAAAGATCAGCGATGTTGCCAGTGCGACGGGGCCCGCACGAAGTAGCGATCGCATTAAGACTCCCAGTGTTAAAAGAATTGTCCGAGCTTGAAGTGCAGCTTCCAGCCAGGGGCGGGCCGCCCCTGTGCGTCAACCTTGTCGAACCCATACCCGAGGTCCACACCCAAAGGTCCGAGGGGACTTACGGTCGCAACTCCAAAGCCGAAGCTGCGGAAAAGCCGCGTCGGGTCGAACTCGCGCGGCTTGTTCCAAACATTGCCGCCTTCGAAGAAAGTGTTCAAGTACAGTGATTGATTTACCCTCAGTCCGAACTCACCCGTTCCGACGAAGAAGGCGTTGCCGAAAGACGCCCGGCTGGCCTGGTTCTGATCCGCTGTGGGATTGAATCCGCTCGGGGTCACCGAGAACTCGTCGTAGCCGCGGAGCTGCTCGCCGTATTGGGTTCCACCCACCGAGAACGCCTGCGAGTAAAAGAACGGACCGGGATCGCCGAACAGTGCGCCCGCTCTCGCCGTCAGGCCGACCACGAACATCATCGGCTCCCCGCCCAGAAGGCTGCCGCCGATTCGCGCGACGGGGACGTAGGAACGGAGCTCCGTCGTATAGCGCTGGAAGGCCGCGGTGCCACCCAGAGGTCCGCCGTTGAACTGGGCCTCGAACGACTGCAGCCCGCCGTCTGCGGCGAACGGCATCCCTGTTCGCGTATCGTGCTGCGCGGTGAAACCCAGCGTCGAGCGAAAGCAGTTCTTGCACGCGTCGGCGACCGTGCCGAGCAACCCATCGCTTTCGTACTTCACTTTCTCGCCGCCGTATGAAACGAAGAGGCGGGTGTACAGCGACTGCGGCACCGGGAAGCCAAGCTGCAGCTGGCCGCCCGTTCGCACGGCTCCGCCGAGCTGGGCGAGCTGGAACCGCGAGCGACTGTGGTACGCCGTAACGCTCCCGGAGATCCGCGACTGGCGGATGTTCGGATCGTTGTAGGTGAGGCTGAAGTCATTGATGAATCGCCCGAACTGCCATTGCAGCTGGGCGCGCTTGCAGCGTCCGAGAAGGTTGGGCTGATCGAGCCCGATGAACCCGCCGAGGCCGGTGCCCTGGCCCATTGACGCGCCAAAGTTGATGTTGCCGGTTCTCTTTTCCTTGACGTTGAAGACGATGTCGACATCGCCCTGGTCGCCGCTCGGCCGGGTCTCGGGCGCCGCCATCGGCGTCTCGAAGAAATTGAGATTGCCGATGTTCTGATAGCTGCGAATCAGATAATTCCGGTTGAACACCTGGCCGGGGGCGAGCACGATCTGCTCGCGAATGCACGACTCGTGGGTGTAGTCATTGCCGGCGATCTCGATCCGGTTCACGATCGCTGGACTGCGCTCATCGACCTCCCAGCGGAGGTTGACGGTGCGCACCGAATCGGTGCCGGGCACGCGCTCGACGACGGGGCGGATGCTCGCGTAAATGTAGCCCTCGTCGTTGTACGCCTCCATCAGCTTCTGCTGGGCATCGTCCCATTTCGCCTGGTCGAACGTGTTGGCCGGGTTGACGTAGCTGCGACGGATGGCCTCCGTCGCTTTCTGCACAACCGTCTGCTGCTGGGCGTCGCCGAAAGGATAGAACGCATCGATCTGCTCGGTCGAGAACCTCCGGTTACCGATCACTTCGAAGTTTCCCACCTTGTAGCGCGGACCTTCGCTGACGGTTATGTCGATCAGACCTTTGCCTTTGGCACGATCGACGATCAGGGTGTCCTTGAGAATCCGGAAATCGATGTAGCCGCGACTCGCGTAGAGGTCGGGAATTCTTTCGCTCAGGTCCTGAGCGTACGTGGCGTCATCGAGCTCGCCGTTGCGCGTCCAGAGGAAACCTTCTGGCTTGGTATCCATCGCGCCGACGATGTCGGCTGCGGACACCTGCTTGTTGCCGTTGATGCGGATTCCGGAGATCGCGAGGCGGCGCCCCTCGTCGATGCGGAAGGTCAGCGAGAGCTTGCCGTTGGTGAGGGTCGATTCCGCCTTCACGCTGGCGAGGTAATAGCCTTTGTCGCTATAGAGCGAATCGACGCTTGCCAGGGCTTTGGCGACCTTTCCTGGATCGACCGGCCCGCCCGTCGGAAAGCTCAGCTTTTCCTTGACGTCTTTCGGGGACACGCGGTTGGCGCCGACGACCTTGTAATCGGTGAGCGTTGGCCGCTCCTTGACCTGGATGACCAGGGAAGCCTTGCCGTTGGCAGGCGACACGCGGCAGATGATCTGCACGTCGTCGAACTGGCCCGTCGCGTAGAGAGCCTTGATGGCGTTCTGGATATCGTGAACTGCCAGCTGGGTGCCGAGACTGAGGCCAGCCGTCGATCGAATCGCCGCGGTATCGACGCGGGAGCTGCCGCTGACGAGAATGGATTCAGGCGTCGCACACACCCCGGGCGCACTCTCCTGGGCATAGAGAGAGGCTGCACCGCAGGCAAGCAACGCCAGCGCAAATGAAACAATTTTCCGCATCACACAAATATACACTAGTCAGTTTGGCAGAGGTCCCCGCTCCAAGCGAGCCATCTGATTAGACAAAGGGGCTGCCGGAGAGTTGCTCTCTCCAGCAGCCCCACTCGTGTGATGCGGGCCTGCTCAGGCTTTGGGCGAGCCGCTCAGCACTCGGAAGTCGAGCTTCTCGCCATCGGCGGCCAGATCGACCTCTATCTCGTCGCCCTTCGCAAATTCGGCGAGCAGAATCTTTTCCGAGAGGGGATCCTCGATGTACTTCTGGATTGCTCTCTTCAGCGGCCTGGCGCCGAACTTCTCGTCGTAACCGTGCTTGACCAGGAAGGCCGAAGCGCCATCGGTGAGCTTGAGGGTCAGCTCCTCGTCGCCCAGCCTCTTCTGCACGTCCTTGAGAAGGATGCTCACTATCGAAGCGATGTTCTCCTGCGACAGCGGGTGGAAGACGATCACATCGTCGAGCCGGTTCAGGAACTCCGGATTGAAGGTGTGCTGCATCTCTTCCTTAACCTTCTCGGCGATCCGGTCGAAGTTGGACTTCAGATCCGGAGCGTGGAACCCGAGGCCGCGACCCTTGGTGATGTCGCGCGCGCCGACGTTGGAGGTCATGATGACGACGGTGTTCTTGAAGTCGATCACGCGCCCGTAGTTGTCGGTGAGGTGCCCCTCGTCGAGAACCTGCAGCAGGATGTTGAACACGTCCGGATGCGCCTTCTCGATTTCGTCGAGCAGTACGACGCTGTATGGCTTGCGGCGAACGGCCTTGGTCAGCGTTCCCGAATCCTCGTAGCCGACGTAGCCCGGAGGCGCGCCGATCAGACGGGACACCGAGAACTTCTCCATGTATTCGCTCATGTCGACGCGAATCAGCGCTCCCGGATCGGCGAACAGGAACTTCGCCAGCGCCCGGGCCACCTCGGTCTTGCCGACGCCTGTCGGGCCCGAGAAGATGAACGAGCCGATCGGACGATTGGGATCCTTGAGACCTGCGCGGCTGCGGCGGATCGAGCGCGCCAACGCCTTGATCGCCTCTTCCTGGGCAACCACGGACGCGTGGAGCTCCTCCTCCATGCGCAGCAGTCTGGCCGTCTCGGCCTCCTGCAGACGCATCACCGGAATGCCGGTCCAGCGGCTGACGATGAATGAAACCTCTTCCTCACCCAGCACCGGCCGGTGCGACTGGCGGTGCTTCTCCCACTCTTCCTGCTTGCGGCGGATATCACCCTGCAGCTCGCGCTCGCGGTCGCG
This sequence comes from Gemmatimonadaceae bacterium, assembly GCA_036488915.1. Lineage (GTDB taxonomy): Bacteria > Gemmatimonadota > Gemmatimonadetes > Gemmatimonadales > Gemmatimonadaceae > UBA4720. The sequence goes on from DASXGU010000190.1 coordinate 12,265, forward strand.
CAGCGATGCCGCGCGCTCGAAGTTCTGGTCGCGCACTGCCGCTTCCTTGTCGACGTTCACTGCATCGAGCTGTCCCTTGAGCTCGGCGACGGCCGGCGGCGGAGACTGGGTCGCCAGGCGCGCGCGCGCCCCGGCTTCGTCGATGACGTCGATAGCCTTGTCGGGCAGGAAGCGATCGGTGATGTAGCGCTCCGACATCTTCGCCGCTGCCTGCAGGGTCGTATCCGGAATCGTGACCTTGTGGTGCTCTTCGTACTTCTTGCGCAGACCCTTGAGGATCTCGACGGTCTCGTCCACCGAAGGCGGCTCGACGATGACGGTTTGGAAGCGACGCTCGAGGGCCCCGTCCTTCTCGATGTATTTGCGATACTCGTTGAGGGTCGACGCGCCGACGCATTGCAGCTCGCCGCGCGCGAGCGCGGGCTTCAGCATGTTGCTGGCGTCGATGGCGCCTTCAGCGGCGCCGGCGCCGACCAGCGTGTGCAGCTCGTCGATGAAGAGGATGATGTTCTTGTTCTGCGCGATCTCGTTCATGACCGCCTTGAGGCGCTCCTCGAACTGACCGCGATACTTGGTGCCCGCGATGACGGCCGCCATGTCGAGCGACAGCACGCGATTCTCACGCAGAGAATCCGGGCACTCGCCGTTGGCGATGAGCTGGGCCAGGCCTTCGACGATCGCCGTCTTGCCCACACCCGGCTCGCCGATGAGAACAGGATTGTTCTTCTTCCGGCGCGTCAGGATTTCCATGACGCGCTCGATTTCCTTGCCGCGGCCGATGGTCGGATCGAGCTGATTGTCGGCGGCGAGCTGGGTCAGATCCCGGCAGAAATGATCGAGCGCGGGAGTCTTGGACTTCTTCTCTCCCTTGCCCGTCTGGGTCTGCGTCTGGCCCGGCGTTCCCTGCGCGGCGGCGGGTTGGCCGCCTTGCGGCATCTCGGTGCCCAGCAGCCGCAGGGTCTCCGCCTTGGCGGCGTCGAGATTGACGCCGGCGTCGGTCAGAACCTGCGCCGCAATTCCCTTCTCTTCGCGCAGCAGTCCGAGCAGGAGGTGCTCGGTGCCGACGTAGCCGTGACTCAGGTCGCGGGCTTCGCCCATGGCGAGCTCGAGCACCTTCTTGGCGCGCGAAGTATACGGAAGATCGGGCCCGGTCGCGGCAGCGGCCTTACCCTTCTTCACGGTCTCCTCGATCTTCTGCTGAATCTCGTCGAGGTCGACGCTCAGGTTTTGAAGGACGGCGGCAGCGACTCCCTCACCCTCGCGGATGAGGCCGAGCAGTATGTGCTCGGTACCGACGTATTCGTGGTGGAGGCGCGCAGCCTCCTCACGAGCCATGGCGAGAACCTTTCGTACTCGCTCTGTGAAGTTGTAACCGTTCATCTCAGCAATCCTCAGTGCGGGAGCTAGTTCCTTCGCGTGCGTGACAGTGGCGACCACTGCGGCGCGCGTGATTACCCGCTACCCCTTACTCCGCCTCGACAGCTAGCGTCTCCCGCACGTATCGAGCGCGCGCGACATTCGCTTCGCTTTCCGTCAGCACTCTTCCCTCGTTGTTCCCGAGGTGTGCCAACTGACTAAAAATCAGGAGCTTGTTGAGAGTATATACACTGAGACCGCTTATCAGTTTCAAACCGACAGCCAGTCGCACGCCGCTCAAATAATTCATCGCTTCATCGAAGCTCAAGCTGCGTGCATATCGCAGCGTGCCGTAGGCACGCCAGAGCTTGTCTTCAATAATATAACCCGCATCGCGCAGCAGGACTCGCCGCGCTTCTTCTTCGCGCTCGATTACATGTCTAACGACGCGCACGAGGTAATCAAGTAACTCGCCTTCGGAGCGGCCGAGCGTCGTCTGATTGGAGATCTGGAAGAAGTTCCCGACCACCTCGCTTCCCTCGCCGTACATGCCCCGATAGGTCAGGCCGACCTGCTGCAGTCCGGCAAGGACTTTCCCGATCTCCTTGGTCAGGACCAGACCAGGGAGATGGATCAGGACGGACGCCCGGAGACCTGTGCCGACGTTCGTCGGGCAGGCTGTCAGGTAGCCGAACTCGTTGTGGAACGCGTATGGAACGCGGTTTCCCAGCTCGGCGTCGAGCCGCTCGATCACCCCGAAGGCGTCGGCGACGTGAAAGCCGGAATGGAGCGCCTGGAGACGGAGGTGGTCTTCCTCGTTCACCATGATTCCCACGCCCCGCGAGAGATAGACCGCCGCACCGGTGCGCACCGGCTGGTCGTTCAGACCCGCCAGCTCCTTGCTCACCAGGTGCCGCTCGTGCAGCAGGAGCCTGTCCTCGGAGGGCAGCTCGTCGACCCGCACCAGGACCCCGTCCTCGATGCTGCGCAGACTGCCGAAGGCTTCACGGACCTGGGTGAGAATTCTCAGGCGCTCGCCATCGCGGGCGCGGGGCGTGAAGGCGTAGCCTTCCAGGTTTCTGGCCAGCCGGATCCGGGTCGAGATGACGACGTCGGCGTGCTCGCCCGATGCGTCGAGCCAGCTGGCGCCCCCATCAGGCAGCAGCGATAGATCGAGCATTACTCGATTCCCCGCAGCTTGTCGCGAATGTCGGCCGCCAGCTCGAATTGCTCCGCCTCGATCGCCCGTTTCAGACGGTCGCGCAGCTCGGTGGCGCTGGAGACGTGCGGCAGCTCCGACGGCAGCGGCGCTACGTAGCGGCGGCCGATGTGGCGCGAGCTGCCGTGGACCCGGCGCAGCAGGTCGCGGAGACTCGACTCGAACGCTTCATAACAGTGGGCGCACCCGAGCCGGCCCGTCGCCCGAAAGTCAGAGAGCGTCGCCTGGCAGAACGAGCACTGCACCGGCTCGCCTTTGGCAGCCGGCATTTGCTCGTGAATGGTCTGCAGGAAGTTGTTGATCTGGGGCTTGGTCGAGCCGACCATGGTCTCGACCCCGCGCTCCGCAGCGCATTTCTCGCAAAGATGGAGCTGTCGCACGCCGCTCCCCACTATCTCGGTGAGCGTGATGACAGCCTCTCCTTCTTTGCACAGATCGCAAACCATTTATACGACGACCTCATCGACTTCAGTTCGGCTCAACTGGCCACCCTCGAGCAGCAGCACTTTGCTCGCCCGCGCCGCCAGTGACCGACTATGTGTAACGACGACCATCCCGATCTCGAGGTCATTGACGACCTCGCTCAATAATTCATGCAGCATCTCGGCGTTGGAGCGGTCGAGATTTCCCGACGGCTCGTCGGCCAGAAGTATCTGCGGATCCATCGCCAGCGCGCGCGCAACCGCCGTGCGCTGCTGCTCCCCACCGGAGAGCTGACCGGGCCGGTGCGACATCCGCGCGCTGAGCCCCACCCGGGCCAGCAGCTCCGCCGCCCGACTGCGCGCCGCCGCCTCGGGCCGCCCCGCAATGCGAAGCGGCATCATCACGTTCTCGAGCGCGGAAAACTCGCGCAGCAGGTGATGAAACTGAAACACGAATCCGACCGTGCGGTTCCGCAGCTCACCCAGCTCGTTCTCGTCGCGGCCGTGCACCGGCTCTCCGCCGATCACCACGTAGCCGCGCGTCGGCCTGTCCAGTGCCCCGAGCACGTGCATAAGAGTGCTCTTGCCGGCGCCGCTCGCGCCGACCACCGCTATCATCTCGCTTCGCTGAACGGAGAGGTTCACGCCGTTGAGCACGTTGAGGATGTTGCCGTCGCCGCCGACATAGGTTTTGTAGACGTCGTGCGCCTCGAGAACCGTCATTGTCATTCGTGCCTGATCGCGTCGATCGGAAAGAGGCGTGATGCCTGTACCGATGGATACACCGTGGCGACCGCGGCGATCGCGACGCTGGCGATGATGATCCAGATCACGTCGGACGGCTGCGTCGAGACGGGAAGGTGATCGATGAAGTAGACGCTCGGGTCGAGCTTGATGAACTGGTACTTGTCCAGGGCCAGGGCACCGCCGAATCCGAGCACCAACCCGAGCAGAGTGCCCACTATTCCGATCACCAGCCCCTGTGCAAAAAAGATCCGGCGGATCGACGCTGCGCGCATGCCCATGGCCTTGAGAATCCCGATCTCCCTGGTCTTGTCCGCGACCACCATCGTCAGAGTACTGACGATGTTGAACGCCGCGACCAGCACGATCAGCAGGAGAATCACCCCCATGCCCAGCTTCTCGAGCTTGAGCGCCTGGAACAAGGAATGATTCTGTTCCTCCCAATCGACGGTCCGATACGGCCATCCCAGCGCGGTGACGAGTCGTGACGCGACGCCCTGCGCCTGCCAGCGATCCGTGGTCTTGACCTCGATGCCCGTGACGCCATCCCCGAGGCCGGCAAGCTCCTGCGCCCTGTCGAGGGCGATGAACGCGTAGGCGTTGTCGTACTCGTACATCCCGGTCTCGACGATGCCGGTGACCTCGAAGGTCTGGACCACCGGCATCACGCCGCCGGTCACGGGATCCATCTTCTTGGCGCCCAGCGTCAACAATCTGACCGTATCACCGACCGATTTGGCAAAGCGCTGGGCCAGCAGCTTGCCGAGCACGACGCCGCGGTGCTGGCCATCGGTGCTGGCAAAACGGAAGTCCCCCTCGATCGCGTGCGAGCGTATCGTCGTGACCTCCGGCACTCCTTTTCGCTGCGGCTGCAGCCCGACGATGTAGACTCCGCCGTTGTAGG
>DASXGU010000191.1:0-25333 GCA_036488915.1 Gemmatimonadaceae bacterium
CACGAGGGCAGCCTCGCTGCGCAGGGTGTCGTCGTCGAGCTCGAGCGCTTCGGCGCCGGCGAGCAGCTCGTCGACGGGCTTCTTCCACTCGGCTTCGAGCCGCTCCCTGATTGCTGCGCGACGTCCGGATAGCTCTGTGTAGCGCAACTCGGCGGCGTGGAGCGCCTCGCTCGCGGCAGATACGCCGCGGCGCATCTCGCTGAGGGCGTGCTCTTCGTTGGAAAAGCGCTCGTCGAGCTCGTGGACGGATCTCTCGGCGTCGGCGAGTCTCTGCTCGGTCGCCTCGAGCGTTGCCTGCCTGGCAGCGAGGTCGCTCTGCCACTGCGATACCTGCTCGGTCAGCTGCGCATCGGCGCTGGACAGCGTGGTCAGCTCGAGCTGGAGCGATTCCAGCCTGCCCGTCGCCGACGCAAACTCTTCACGCAGATGTCGGTGCCTGTCCGACGCTACCTCGAGCTGTGCCTCCGCCTGCGCCCGGCGAATCTGGCTGGCGGTGCGCTGCTCGCGCGCTTCCTCCTGAACCCGCTCGGCGCCGGCGAGAACTTCTCGCGCCGCGGCGACACCTGCCTCGTGCTCTGCAATCTTCGCCTCGATCTCTCCGGCGGCGATGGTCAGCGAATCGATACGGGCGATCGTGTTCGCTTCTCGCTCCGACAACCGCTCGATCAGAGCCTTCGCTTCGGCTGCCTCCCGGGAGGCGCGCTGATGTTGTCTCGCCAGGTTCGAGGATCTGTCGGCGGCCTCGGCATTGGCTCGCGCTGCCTGTGACGCCGCCTCCTGCGCGACGATGGCTGCCCGCTCGGCACCGGCGAGACCGGCGCGCTCCGACTCCGCCATCGCCGTGGCTGAATGACGTGCCGAAACGCTGTTGCCAACTGCCTGCTTGAGCTCGGTGATTTCGGCACGCCGCCGCAGCGGACCAGGGCCGGATTCGGCGGCGGGAAGCCAGATTGCGCCACGGGAATCGACGAAGGCGGTGCCGCTCTCCATCGATGTCACACGCCCGAGCAGCGAGCGCACCCAGCCACTGGCGGGCGATGTGGATTGCACCAAGGCGGCGAGATCGGGATTTCCGAAAGAAGCTTCGTCTCCATTCACAGAATCGAGCGGCAACAGGAGCAACGGTCCCGGAGCGGCGGCGGTGTGCCAGCCGCGAACGGCTTCGGCCGCGGCACGGTCGCGCACCAGCACCGCGTTGACGGTCGGGCCGAGAAAGCGCTCGACGAGTCCGGCCGATGTCGCGTCCGCGCTGATGAAATCGCTGAGCGGACCGAGAATCGCCCCTTCACCGAAAATGGCGCGTTCCTTCAGCAGCCTCGCCGCGGCCGGTGCCAGGCCGACCCGCTCGCGCTCCAATCCTTCCAGCGCATTGAGCTTGGCGCTCAGGGCGGTGTGCAGCTCTTCGACGCGAAGCAGCTCGGCGCGAGCCGCGCTTTCGCGCTCGCGAGCCTGATCGAGCGCGTCACGCGCGTCCGCGGCGGCGGTAGTCGTCGCGGCAAGACGTGTGGCGGCGATCGAAGCGGCATCCTCCGCCGCAGCGAGCTCGCGTCGCGCCGCTTCGGCGGCGTCGAATAAATGGCTTTGCTCGGTCTCCAGTGCCACGCGACGAGCGGAGAGCTCTTCGCGCTCGCGCTCGGCGCTCTGGCGGTCGAGATGCGAGCGGTGCAGCTCTTCGCGCAGATCCCGCAGCGCGCGCTCGCCATGCTCGAGGGTGGAGCGGGCGACGCCGAGATTCGCCCGCACTTCTTCTTCGTGTCGCGCGTGCGCGGCGAGGGCATCGTCGGCGGTTTGAAGTCCCGCTTCGAGAGCAACGAGCTCCCCGGCGGCCCGCTCGAGCTCGCCACTCACCCGCCCGGCGACCGTATCTCCATCTCGCCGCTCTTCCTCGGCGCGGGCGCGGCGCGACATGGCATTGCGAAGCCGCTCTTCCGCTACCGCGATCTCGCCGCGCAGCTCCTGCGCGCTCTCGCGCTGGTCGGAGACCAGACGCGCCAGCTCGGTGCGCCGGATTTCGGCGCTGGTGCGCTCGGCAAACGCGGCTTCGCGGGCCGACTCAGCCTCGCGCAGACGCTGCTCGCCGGAGGGCACCTCGATGCGCAGCGCCGTGACCCGCTCCTCGAGGAGCGCGAGCTCGTCGCGCCAGGCAGCCATCTCCCTCGCTGCGTGCGCCACTTCCAGCGTGAAGCGCCGCGAGGTGAGCTCGCTGTGACGCTCGGCGCGCTTCCGCTGCCGGGCCAGCGAGCGCACCTGACTTTGAACCTCCGCGATGAGGTCGTCGATGCGGCCCAGGTCGGTGGTAGTCTCCTCGAGTCGCCGCTCGGCGCTGCGCTTGCGGTCGCGATAGAGGCCGATACCCGCGGCTTCCTCGAACAGCTCCCGCCGGTCGTCGGGCCGGTCGCTGAGCAGCGCGTCGATCATCTTCGATTCGATCACGACGCCGGAATCGGCCCCCAATCCAGTCCCCCGCACCATGTCGTGGATGTCTCGCAGCCGACATGCCGAGCCGTTGAGGAAATAATCGCTCTCGCCCGAGCGGCTCAACCGCCGGGTGATGACGACTTCACGAAACGGGATGTCGAGCGTGCCGTCGTCGTTCTCGAAGTGCAGAGATACCTCGGCCAGATTCACGGCACGCCGCGCGGAAGAGCCCTGAAAAATCACTTCCTCCATCTTCGCGCCTCGCAGCGCCCGCGCTCTCTGCTCGCCGAGTACCCAGCGGACCGCATCGGAGACGTTCGACTTTCCGCAGCCGTTCGGACCTACGATCGCCGTCACTCCCGGCTCGAAAACCATCTCCGTGTAGTCGGCGAACGATTTGAATCCGTGTATCTCGAGCTTAGTTAAACGCACTAAGGCGCTCTCCCGGTTCGGTAAACGAGCACGGGGGTCAAGCCCGCGCCGCGAAGTGTCCTGGTCAGCTCGGCCGATTCATCGGCCCTTGCGAACGCGCCCGCGTAAAGGCGCGCTCCTCCATCGTCCTGCATCAATGCGTAAACCGGAACGCCGCGGCCCTCGTATTTCTGAACCGCGGCGCGCACTGCTTCCACGATCCCACCCTGACTCGGCACGCTGTCGACCAGCAGCGCGAGCGGCGCTCTGGTGACGCTGCCCGCCGAATCCCTCAGCACGTGCGCATTCCTCAGCACGAAAAGTAGCGAATCAGCCTGGTATTTCGCGGTGTAGGCGCCGGCGGTCACCTTGTACCATGTGGAGCGCTCCGGGTCGATTGGAACGGGTGACACGGCGGGCGCCGGCAGCGCCGCGCCGTTCTTGCTGATGAACAAGTTAGCACCTTCGGCGGTGTTTGCGACCTGAAGCTCCACCGCAAAGCGGGCGGCGTCGGCGGAATCACCGGGATTTGCCGGTGGCGCGACGTGAACGGTTTCGGCGGCGGTCAGGGGTGGCGGAGGAGTGGGAGCAGGGACCGGCTTCGCCGCGACACGTCGCGGCGGCGGTGATTGCTTCAAGACGCCGCTCAGTGCGAGCGCCAGCCCCACTGCTCCAATCAGAACGAGCAGTGATGCGCCGAGAACCGGATAAAACCAGCGATGTTGCTTCCAGGAAGCGGCTCGCTCACTCATTCGGTGCAGCGGGATTTTGAGCGTCGGCGTCGGCGAAGGCACCCGCGCAACGACGAGGGCGGCAGGTGCCGCCGCGATCTCGGTTTCCTTTACCAGCACGGCGCCATCCACCTGCTCCAGCAGGTCGGCCAGTCCCGTGGCGTCGCTGCGCGCTACGAGAAGGAGCAGCGCTCCCGCCTCGGCGAATCCCGCCGCCAGCTTCTTCCAGCGCGCGCTACGAAAAATCGGCTCGTCGATGACCGAGTCGGTGCCAGTCGGCATCACGTACAAATTCGCGGTGCCCGTCACTTCGTAGCCGATCTTGTTCAGGGAGACGCCGTAGAGAAAGCTGTCGGTGATACCATGGGGATCTTCTTCCGAGACCAGAGAACGAAGGGGCGGCAGATCGCCGACGAGATCGGCGACGATCGCGCGCCGTTGTCTCGACTCGGCGCGCGCGATGCCGAGCGCGACGTGTGCGGCGGCAACCGGGTCCGACGAAGTGACTACTATTGCGGAGTAGCTGCCCAGCAGAGGGGCTATTTGCCGTCCGGCGTCTTCCCAGGCAACGGGACGTCCGCCGGAAGGAGGCGGATTCAAGGGGAGCCCTCGTAGATCCAGTACTCGCGCCGGGAGGCTCGGCCGACCTTGTCGGCTTCATCCCTGGTGGCGAACGGGCCCATCACCACCCGAAAAATCGGTGAGCCTGCCGTGGACGTCGAAACGACGTGAGCTGGCGTCGCCCCGACTTTTATGGTCGCGGCCAGCTGCTGCGCCTTGTCCTCGCTGAGGAGTGCGGCGAATGAAACCGTAAAACCGGTCGTTGCCGCGGGCGGAGCGGCGGGGTTCACCGCCGGAGGGGTCGTGTCGCGGGCGGGCGGTGTCGAAGACGCGCTGCCGGCAGCAGTCGAGCTCGCGGTGGAGTCTGCCCTGGCGCTATCTCCCGGGAAAGTGACCGGCTGATCGAGGCCCTGTGGACGCGGCCGGAATCCGTTCCACGCGAAGAAGTACCAGAAGTCTTTGGCGCCGTCTGCGACGGTCGACTTGACGGTGAGCTTCTCGGGATCGAGTAGCGTCACGTCCCTGGCGCCGAGCGCGGCGAGCTCGCCGTCGGGCGTGATCGCGGGCAGGTCCGGCTCCCATCGTGTCGCAACAGCGCCGACGAGATGGTTGTTGCCGATCGCGATCACCCATGCCGAATCGACCTTCGGAAAGCGCGCCAGCAGATATCTCCCGAGGGGATCCATCCGGAGGTCGGACGGCGGCGCGGGAAGCGTGACTCCCGGCTCGACGCTGCCGCTGTACCGGTCGACGATGAGGATCGCGCTGTCTGCCGCCGTGGCGACGTAGACGCGGTCGCCGCTGGGCGTCGGCGCCAATGCGCGCACTCTGCTGGAGAGCTCGACCGCGCCGGCGGGCGATAAATCCTTTGCTTTGACGCCGACCAGACCGCTGTCCACGGTGAAGTAGATGCGATCGCCGACCTGGGTGCGAACGGCGTGTCCCGACAATGGCAGCACGGTGCTGTCCTGCACGACGTCGTCGGGCGGACGAACCTTCCAGAGGATGGTCTGCCTGCCCTTGTTGGCCGCCACCAGAAGCTCGCCGTTGGGCTGTGCGAAAACGGAACGCGCCGGGACGGGCGGCTTGAAATGCCAATCGCCCCCGTTCGGGTTCAGTCTGACGATCTCACCTTTCGGATTGATCCCGTAGATGTCGCTGCCATTGGCCGAAGCCAGAGAAGTCAGCTTCGCCTTTGACGCCTTGACGACATCGGTCTCGCGGAGGTCGAGGCGGCCCGGATATCCTCTGGCATCGACGAAGGCGATGGTGCCGCCGTCGGGATCGAATGCCAGCACGTGATCGACGGGCGGCGCTTCGTCCACGGTCCAGACGGCCGAGTCGAGCCTGGGGTAGACGTAAACACGACCCGTTCCTCCCGCGCGCGGAACGCGGAGAAGGAGCGGGTCGGGGCCGTTGTTTTCGGCAGCTTGGAAGTTGGTGCTGTCAGGCGCTGCCCTGTCGTTGTTGCTACAGGCTGCACAGAGCAGTGCCAGCAGTACGAGTCGGCGCAACGGTTAGTAGCTCGCTCCCAACGAGAAGGTCCAGTTCGGCTTACGTCCACCGACGAGCGGGTGGGCGTAGTCCCAGCGCAGGATCGCAAGGTTGAACAAATTCACGCGCAGCCCGGCGCCAAAGCTGGTGAGCGGATACCGATCCAGGTTCGGGTCGTTGCCCGCCGGCGCGTTGCCAATGTGCGGGGTCTGCCCGGCGCTCCAGGCCAGACCGGCATCGTAGAAGAAGAGACCATCGACCGGTGGCAGCCCGAACGAGCTGCCGACGTCGAACCGTCTGATGATCGGGAAACGCATTTCTGCATTGAACACAGCGACCCTGCTGCCGGCGAGCTGGGCGTTATTGCACTGCGCCTGTCCGCCGATGATGGAGGTGCAATCGAAGAAGTTGAAGTTCTCCCGATCGTAGCCGCGGATGAAGTCCGGTCTCCCAATGTATTTGGGGAAGAACGTCTCGTCGCGGCCCACCGAGATCGACGACAGGAACCGGGTCGCGATGGTGAGAGTGTTGAAGATGATCGGGTCATAGCGCCGGTAGTCGACCAGGAAATCGCTGAACCTCACGTTGCCGAGATTCTGCGACGCCTGGAAGCGCATGCGCCGGCCCATCACCGGTCCGGTGTTTCCGAACAGGCTGTTGTCCGACACGAACGCCGCCGTCGGCGTTATGTAGTTGAGGGTGTTGATCTTCACGCTGTCGTTCTTGAATTGAATGTCGCTGCAGAAGCCGGCCAGGTTGCAATCCTGGTAGACGTGGACGACTGCGCGGGAGATGCTGTTCAGCTGCATCCCCGTTTCGACACGCGTGAAGCGGTTGAACGGATACTGTCCGGTCAGGAAGACGTTGCGGATGACGTAGCGTAGATAGTCGGTCTGGAAACGCACGACCTGCCCGCTCGGGTCCACCGGAATCTGACCGCCCTGCAGCGGGATATAGATCGGGTCCTGCGAAAGTCCCGACGTGTACTGCAAGCGGCGGCTCAGATTTGCGTACCCAAGAAAAACGCTCGCGTCACTGAGCCGGCCATATACGTTTCCTGCGACCGCCAGCTGATGATTGCCCAGCAAATCGCTGAAGACGAACGCCGTGCCGCCAGCGAACATCCCACCCGAGCTCGGCGTGTATCCAACCGACGGATCAGCGATGTAGTCGGGGTGGAAGGTCGCGTGATACGGGTGCTCCTTGAACCGCGTGGTGTCCGGAAGACCGTAGATGGGATCTGACTGCAAAGTCCCGATGCTCGCCGGCAAGTCGGCTACCTGAAGCTCCTGAGTCGGAAGCACCGACGACTGGCGGGTGCCGGCCGGGGCGCGGTACGTCGAAGTCGGCTCGCCGGTCTTCGGGCGTAGCGTTGTTGAATCGAGAGCGCTCACCGGAGCAGTGACGGTGCCCGCGGGCGCCGTGGCAACGGTCTGGTTGACTGCCCCCGGCCGGAACGCCACCCGCTTCAGACCGCGCGGATTGTCGAAGGTCCAGACGGTGTAGTCGCCTCTCTCGTAGTAGGTGAACGCCATTCTGTCGGCGCCCCGCGACCAGCTGATCGCCGGGCTGTACTCGGTGATGGCGGAGACGCCGCCGAGGACGTTGGTGATCTGGTAATGCTGCTGGGTGGTGAAATCGTAGAGGAAGACATTCGGAATTCCGGTGCGGTCGGAGATGAACGCCACGTCGCGGCCGTCGGGCGACCACTGTGGATTCAGATTGAGACCGTCCTGGCCCGGCAGCACATCGATCTTACCCGAGGCGACATCCATGACCGCGATGCGCCACTTGGCCAGCTTGAGCACCGAGAGATTGGTCTCGGGGCCGCGATCGCTGGCGAACGCGATCCGAGTGCCGTCGGGCGACCACGAAGGCTGCAGGTCGCCGTACTCGTCGTTGGTCAGCTGCCGGAGGTTCTTGCCGTCGACATCGACGACGTAGAGATCGGTGATTCCACCGCGGGCGCCGCTAAAAGCGATGTGCTTGTCATCGGGCGAGAAGACGGGACTCCAGACAGCATCTACGGGCAGATCGAGGCGCTTTTTCACCGACGCGCTGGCGACATCCAGCAGGTAGAGGACGTCCTTTCCTTCGCGCTCTCCGGTGAATGCGAGCGTGCGCGCATCGTTGGAGAACGCGCTCTGCGAATAGAGAAGGCGCAGCTCCTCGAAATTCGGGTTGGTCGTGCTCTGGACGAGGCGCTTGATGCGCTTGCCGGTGCGGGCATCGGCGAGCCAGAGGTCGATGAACAGCTCGCCGCGCTTGAAGCTGCCGTTGGACAGGAACGCGATCCGGCTTCCGTCATTGGACAGCGCAGGGGCAAGGAAGATCTGACCGCCGCTCTTTTTCTCGGTGAGCAGAGGTTGGGCGAATGTCTGCGGGCGGTCGAGCGTCGCGGCCTGCGGGAGGTACTTCGCGTTGACCGACTCGCGCCAGTCGTCGCTCAGCTCGTGCAGGGTGAGGCCGAGCTGGCGCTGGAATGCCCGCGCAATTCCGAGGGTGGTGGCGTTCTGCAGAATCTCGCCGATTGCAGCGTCACCCCAGCGCTGTCCGACATACTCCCAGAGCGCCTCGCCGTAGCGGTACGGGAAATACTCGTCGGGCCGCTCGGTCATCTGCTCGATGGTGGGCAGCGTGCCGTTGACGGCTGCATCGCGCACCCAGGTGTCCGTCAGGATGTGCTGCGGTCCGCTGGAGAGATATTCCGCCATACCCTCCATGAACCAGAGTGGCGGATCGATCTGATTGAGCGTCTGCAGGTTCGCGCCGGCTTTGCCGCGGGCGAAGATGTCGTACTGGAACTCGTGCACCATTTCGTGGGTCAGCACGTGCTCGAAGCTGCCGAGGTCGCCCGTGAGGGGCAGAATCATCCGGTGGCGCAGCGCTTCGGTGACGCCGCCGGTGCCTTCACCAAGATCCCCGGTGACGTTGTTCTGGCCGAACTCTGAGCGTGACGAGAAGAGGATGATCGGCTTCTTCTCGCGGAACTGGTGGTCGAGAACTTTCGACAGCCTCGCGTACGACCGCTCGGCCATCCGGGCGGCGTCCATGGCTCCGGCGCGCTCCTCCGGGTAGTAGTGAACGAGCCAGTGCTCGGTCTCGATCACCCTCCAGTCGAAGTGCTTGTACTGCACCTGGTTCATGCCGAAGTACTGCTGCGCGTCGAGGCGAGTCGCGAACAGCAGTACCGCCAGACTGGCGAGAATGCGCACCGCTTTCATTTCTTACTCCTGTGGTTCCAGCGCCACTGTTTCCGCATCACTCCACAGCCGCTCTATCTGATAGAACGACCTGAGTGTCGGATGGAAGATGTGAACGACGAAATCGAAAAAATCGAGTAATACCCAGCGGCCCTGCTGCAACCCTTCAGTGTGGTGCACACTCAAGCCGCTTTTCTTCATTTCCGCTATCACGTGCTCGCCGATGCTTCTCACGTGGGTATCGGAGGTTCCGCTCGCGATGACGAAGTAGTCCGTCATGTCGGTGACGCCGGCCAGATTGAGGATGACGACGTCGTTCGCTTTCATGTCCAGACACAGCTGGGCGGCGCGCTGCACTCGCTGCGCACCTTCGCGGGCAGTTACAGATGGTAAAGATGTAGCCATGCGGTTCAGTGGAGGTTCGTTCGCAGCGCGGCGCGCCGCGCCCAGGTATGTAGCTTATCCGTCGAGCGAATGTTCCGTGAGGGGTTCAAAGAGCATTTCGCACGCCAAATGTCCGTTACAAAAAAGACCTGGCCGTCCATTGTAAGGACAGCCAGGTCTCGACTTTCCCTACGCCCCTACTGCTTGATCACCCAGACCTTGATCTCGGGGTGCACGTCGGCGTGCAGTCTGATCGGAACGCGATAGACACCGAGCGCGCGGATCGGCTCGTGGAGCTCGATCTGCCGCTTCTCCACCGTGAAGCCCTGGGCCTCGAGCTGGTGCGCGATGTCGGTCGAGGTGACCGAGCCGAAGAGCTTTCCTTCATCGCCGACGCGGGCGGAGAAGGTGAGTGAAACCTGCTCGAGCTTGGTGGCGAGCCCCGACGCCGTGCCGCGGCGCTCTTCCTCCGCCTGCTCCAGCCGCTGGCGCTCCTGCTCGATGCGCTTGCGATTCCCGGCGGTGGCTTCGTAGGCGAAGCCACGCGGCAGCAGGTAGTTGCGGGCATAACCGGCGGAAACTTTCACGATGTCGCCCGGGTGACCGAGCTTTTCAATTGCCTGTCTGAGTATGACTTCCATTGCGGAGACTTCCTTCAGTGATCGTTGAGAACGAGTAATTCTAGCACAATTTGACGCAAAGCCGAGTTGTCACGCCGCTCGGACGCGGCGCCTTATGTCCAGCCAGGTGTCGCCCAGTCCCAGGGCCAGCGTCACGATCAGAAACACCTGCGGAATCAGTCCGAGGATGACGACGTACACGTACCTGCCGCGCGCCATCCAGGCGAGCACCCCAATGCCACGGATGAGATACAGAGCGCCGAAAAACACCAGCAGGTTGTATCCGGCGTTTCGCGCTTCCTGAAAGGCGGGAAGCACCGACAGCGTCGTGCCCACCGCCAGGCCCCACACCAGCTGGTCGTTGAATCGGAACTCGCTCAGCGGCCCGAGCGGCGGACCGATGCGCTCCGGGACGAGCCGCTGGTAAAGGCCCCACCCCAGCGCCAGCACCGCCAGTGACTCGAGGGCGAGAAGCGCCGGTAACAGCGACGTCGAATATGTCGGGATCTGGCGCATCATGTCTTCGCCCTTGTCGTCAAGATCATCGAGCCCCGGCACGCGGCCGGCGAGGGAAGTCCACTCGGGACTCGACCTGCTCCTCTCGGTATCCTGAATCGTGGCGTTTACCCGACGCGTGATCTCTTCTCCCCCCGCGTGCTGGAAGCGCGCGATTCCGCTCGGAGACGATAGCGCCAGCACGAAGGCGACGCCCATGCTGAGTCCCACCGCGACGAGAGCACGGGAGAAAAAAGGCGTCGCCGTGCCCCACAGGCTCACCAGCCCGAAGCTCGCGGCCAGCAGAATTGCCCAGCCGCGCGCCATCTGATCGTATTGCGTTCCGGGAGTGCCAGCGGGTTGCAACAGCATCCAGACCGTCAGCGCCAGCCAGATCAATGAGAGCACGAGCCTCCCGCCGAGCTTCCAGTCGACGATCGAGCAGGCAGCGACGATCGGAATCAGCAGCAGCAGTGTCTGCTGAATCGGGATCAGTCCCTCGAAGATCGGAACTATGGGACAGATCAGAAATGCGATCAGGCCCCACACGAGCGGCCGCCACGGTCGTTTCTTCGCTACCGTCGTGGCGGCGTCGTCCATTTACGCCTGATGACCGCGGATATACGGAATGAGCGCCAGGAACCTGGCTCTCTTGATCGCGGTCGACAGCTGTCGCTGATGACGCGCACAGGCGCCACTCAGACGCGAGGGAAGGATCTTGCCCTGATCGGTGATGAAGCGGCCGAGGGTGCGATCGTCCTTGTAATCGACCCAGCGGACGCGGCTCTCGCAGAAGGGACAGCTCTTTTGTGGTCTTCTCATTTGTTAATCCTCGTCGTCGTCATCGTCGTCACGGCGCGTGGCGGCGGCCAGCTCTTCCTCGGACTGCGGCGGCGCACCGACTTCGTGCTCGTGCAGGGTGATGAGGTAGCGAATGACGCCATCGTCGAGCTTGAGCGCTCGCTCGTACTCGGGAAGTGCGGTGGGCTCGGCGGCGAACTTGGAGACGACGTAGTAGCCGTTCTCGCGCGGGCCGATGGAATAGGCGAGCTGTCGCCGGCCCCAATGCGTCACCTCGGGCTGCTCTTTGGCGCCGAGCAGTCCGTTGAAGCGGCTGATTTTGTCGTTGATGGCGGCGTCTTCAAGGGTGGAATCGAAGATATAGACCGCCTCGTATGTGCGAGGCACTCGGCAATCCTCCTTTTGGTCGTGATCCGCCTCCCATCTGGTTGCCGAAGTGGGAGGAAGGTGTGAAGGCCACGGGTGTGGCCGTTGTGAGAAGGCTAAACCTACCCTGTTGGCACCCCCGATTCAACCGCTCGCCGCTCTCGCGCAGTCATTCGCGGTTTTTCCCTTTATGCGTATCCGGGCGGTCCTAGCTTGCTCACTTGCGCCTTCCCGGAGGTTAAATGCGCAGAACGGTAGGAATTGCCGCTGGAATCATAGGAGCGGCTGCTTTGGTAGCCGCCGCGTCGAGCTGCGGATCCAGCTCGACGGGCCCGAAGCTCAAGACCTACGTCGCGAACCTGTCGCCGGCCAATGAAGTGCCGGCCAAGACGACGACGGGAACCGGCGTGGCGACCTTCGTCGACAACGGCGACTTCATAAGCTGGACGCTGTCGCTCACGAACATGACCGGGGTGGTCGCGTCGCACATCCACGGCCCAGCGGCGGCGGGCGTGAACGCCGCTGTGATCATCAACCTGTTCTTGCCGAACGTTGCCACCGGCACGCTGAACGGAGTCGTGATGTCGGGCACGATTACCAACGCCAACAATGCCAATGTGTCGCTGGACTCGCTGCGAACGCTGTTCAACAATGGGAACGCCTATGTCAACGTTCACACGTCTGTAAACCCGGGCGGCGAGATCCGGGACCAGGTACATCCCTCGAATTAGCTAGCGGGCGCTAGACGTTGAAACGGAAGAGGAGTACGTCGCCGTCCTGGACGACGTACTCCTTGCCTTCCGAGCGCACGACCCCTTTTTCGCGCGCGCCTTTCCAGCCTTCGTTGCCGACGAAGGAGTCGTAAGAAACGGTCTCGGCGCGAATGAATCCGCGCTCGAAATCGGTGTGGATCACCGCGGCTGCTTTGGGCGCGGTATCGCCGCGGTGGATCGTCCAGGCGCGCACTTCCTGCTCGCCGGCGGTGAAATACGTCTCGAGACCGAGCAGCTTGTAGCCTGCCCGAATGAGTCGGTCGAGCCCTGCGGACTCGAGTCCGAGCGACGACAGAAAGTCGGCGCGATCTTCGGGCGGCAGCTCCGCAAGCTCGGCCTCGATCTTGGCGGAGAAGGGAACCACCTCGGCCTGCTCCCCGCTTTTCTTCACCGCCTCACGGAGCGACTTGAGATGCGGGCCTTCGGCGCCCGATAGCTCGCTGTCGCTGACGTTGGCGGCGTAGAGCACGGGCTTCACTGTCAACAGGCTGAGCGGCGCCAGAATCGCCTTCTCTCCCGGCGTTAGCCGCGCTTCCCAGAGTCCCTTGCCGTCCTTGAGGAAGCTGTACGCTTTTTCGAGAACCGGGAGCTCGGCCTGGGCTTCCTTGTCCCCCGTGCGGGCGGTGCGCCTGGTTTTGTCGAGGCGTTTCTCCAGCGAGCCCAGGTCGGCGATCGCGAGCTCGAACTCGATCACCTCGCGATCTCGAACCGGGTCCACCGCGCCCATGACGTGCGTCACGTCTGGATCCTCGAAGCAACGGACGACGTGGACGATCGCATCGGTCTCACGGATGTTCGAGAGAAATTTGTTGCCCAGCCCCTCGCCTTCGGCGGCGCCTTTGACGAGCCCGGCGATGTCGACGAATTGCACTACGGCCGGCACCGTCTTCTTCGGCTGCACCAGGCGCGTGAGCTCGCCGAGTCGCGAATCAGGCACCTCCACCATGCCCACATTGGGCTCGACGGTGCAAAACGGGTAATTCGCGGCTTCGGCTTTTGCGGCCGTGAGCGCGTTGAACAACGTCGATTTTCCGACGTTGGGCAGGCCGACTATTCCCAGCTTTAGCATTCAGGACAAAATAATCGAAGACTTCTTGATCAGGCGCCGGTGTCCGGTTTCCTGTTGTGAAGATTCATCGCCTTCTCCGCTCCTTCTCGCAACCATGTTTCGACCGCTATAGTCAGCGACGGCATCATTGCCAGAATATCCTCACGCTCATCACGCGCGAATGGCGCGAGCACGAAATCGGCGAGGTTGGAGTAGATCCCCTTTCGCTCCTCGCTCGGCCCGACCCCGATGCGAAGGCGGGCGTAGTCCCGCGAATCCAACGCAGCTTCGATGCTCTTGAGTCCATTGTGGCCGCCGGCAGATCCGCCAGGCCGGATGCGCATCCGTCCCACGGGCAGCTGCACTTCGTCGACGACGATGAGGAGGTCCCTGGCGGCGCTCCAGAACGGACGCCGCCGGTAATTCTTGAGGACGGCTCCGCTCAGGTTCATGAAAGTCTGCGGCTTCACCAGGCGCACTTTCACGTTGCCAACCGCGCCGTTGGCGACGTGGGCCCCGCCGTCCTTCTTCCAGCCGTCAAAATGCCAAACGTCGGCGAGGTGGTCGATCAACCACCAGCCGACGTTGTGACGTGTCGCTGCGTACTCGCGGCCCGGATTTCCGAGACCGACTATGACCTTCAAGGGCTAACCAATAACTACTTCTTTCCGGACGAGTCTTCGCCGCCCTCGCCCTCTTCTTCGCCAAGGCCCTTGCCGATGACCTCGGGCTCGCCGACGGCATCGGTGGCGCCTTCGACGGCTTCCGGAGCGGCAGCTTCCTCGATCACCGCGCGAGGCGCGGCAAGCACTGCCACCGACGTCTCGGGGTCATCCAGAACCTCGACGCCCTCGGGGAGCTGAAGATCGCTGATGTGCTTCGAGTCGCCGATCACCATGTTGGTGACGTCGAGCTCGATGTGGTCGGGAATGTTGGAAGGATCGACCTCGATCTCCAGCTCGCGGAGCGTCTGATCGAGAACGCCGCCCTCGAGGCGAACACCTTCCGGAATGCCGGTCAGGACGATCGGGATGCTGACGGTGACTTTCTCACCGGCGACCAGCGCCTGGAAATCGACGTGCAGAATCTGGCGCTTGATCGGGTGCCGCTGGATCTCGCGGATCAGGGTCTTCGCCGTCTGTCCGGCGACGCTGACTTCGATGACCGTGCTCTCCGCCTGAATGTGGCCGAGCATCTTGTCGAGGTCGCGGGCGTTGAGGGCGAGCGACAGGGGCTCGCGTCCATGTCCGTAAATCACCGCCGGGACCTGGCCCTGGCGGCGGAGGCTGCGAGCGGCGCCTTTGCCGGTTCCTTCGCGAGCCGTTGCGTTAAAAGAGACTGTTGCCATGATTTTTCATCCTGAAATCTTCGGGTAATTCCTGCCTACTGCTCGAACAGCGAGCTCACTGACTGCTCGCTATGGATGTAGCGAATCGCCTTCGACAGCAGCTCGCCCACCGACAACACACACAGCGCTGGAAACCTCTTCGCCTTGGGAATCATGACGGTATCGGTCACCGTCACTTCCTTGATCGGCGCATTCGAGAGTCTTTCCACCGCCGGCCCGGAGAGAAGTGCATGCGTCGCGCAAACGTACACATCGCGTGCACCCAGATCCTTCAGAGCCTTTGCCGCTTCGGATACCGTGCCGGCGGTGTCGATCATGTCGTCCGCGAGCAAGCAATCCCTTCCTTCGACTTCACCGACCACGTTCACGACCTCGGACACGTTCGGCTTCGGCCGACGCTTGTCGATGATCGCCAGCGAGCCGTTCAACCGCTTCGCGAAGCCCCTCGCCATCTTCGCCGATCCAACATCGGGGGCGACCACGACGAGCTCGTGCAGATCCTTCTTTCTGTAGTGCGAAACGAACACCGGCGCCGCGTACAGGTGATCCACCGGAACGTCGAAGAATCCCTGCAGCTGGTGCTGATGAAAATCCAACCCCAGGACTCGATTGGCGCCGGCCACCGTGATCATGTTGGCCAGCAGCTTGGCTCCAATCGCGACACGCGGCTGGTCCTTTCGGTCCTGCCTCGAGTATCCGTAGTAGGGCATCACGCACGTAATGCGAGCAGCGGACGCCCTTCTTGCCGCGTCGATCAGGAGCAGCAGCTCCATGATGTTGTCGGCCGGCGGATTGGTCGGCTGCACGATGAAGACGTCGTTGCCTCTGACGTTCTCGTCGATGCGGACGAAAATCTCGCCGTCTGCAAACCGGGTGACCGTCGTCCTGCAGAACGGCACATCCAGCGTTTGCGCGATCTCAGCGCAAAGTTCCGGGTTACCGGGCCCAGCGATGAGCTTGAAGCCATGAGCGGGTACGGATAATCCGTCCATGCAGCCTTACAAGTTAAGTGGGCAAAGGACTTAGGGCAATTGCCCCTGGTGGATTCGAACCACCATTACCGGATCCAAAGACCGGTGTCCTGCCATTGGACGAAGGGGCAACGGACGCGAAAGCTAGTCCAGAAGCTCCACAGGGACAACGCTGTCGGCGGTGCGCGTGATAACCCTTTTTGTCCCCGCAGGAAGCTCGAGCGGGGGCAGTTTCGCGGGAAGCGTCGACGTGGTGGCGATTCCCGGGATCTTGAAGACGGTAGAGCCCGAGCCGCTCATTCTGTAAAACAGTCCGTAGCGATCGCCTCGCGACATCAGCGCATCGATCGCCGGCCAGCGGGGACGGATCACCGCCTCGAACTCGTTCATCGAATGCCGGGCCGCCGACTCCCAGTCGCGAAACATTTCCGCTGTGAGATCCGGGAATTCCGCCGGCCGATCCCCGCGCGTGGCATCGAGCAGCGAATAGGCTTCGCCGGTGTCGATTCCGAACGGTGGGAAAAAGAGCTGGACATCGCGGGGGGGCAGGGGAGGCAGCCCAAGCAGCTTTTCCCCCCGTCCCCAGCCAATCGCCATCGCATATTCGCTGGCGAGAAAGGGCACGTCCGAGCCAATCCTCGCACCCAGGTCCTGTAGCCCCGCCGACGAAATGGGATGCGGCGCGAGCGAGTTCAAAATGCGCAGCACCGCCGCCGCGTCGGCACTACCTCCGCCGAGGCCTCCACCGATGGGGATCCTCTTCTTGATCACGATCTCGAAGCCACCCGGCCATCCCGTTTCTTCAGCGTAGAGTGCCGCGGCGCGGAAGGCGAGGTTCTTTTCCTCGGGCTCGCCCTTCATCACGCCGCACCGGAGTGTGCGCGCGGCCGCCCTGATGTGGACGCGCACGTCGTCACCAAGCGCGAGACGCAAGAACACGGTCTCGATCGAGTGGTAGCCGTCGGCCTCTTTGGCCAGCACGCGCAGGGAAAGATTGATCTTCGCCTGCGCCAGGGTTCTGCCGCCTCGGCCTATCACGGGAGATCGGAGGCGGGCTGAAGATCCCGCAGTCTGACGCCGAGCCTGGTGAAGTACCACGCTCCGATGACGGTGATCGGTATGAAGGAGAAGAGGTGGTAACCGATTGCCCAGGTCGCTGCTTGCTCCTGACCCACTCCGTAGATCGCCAATCCCTGCACCGACATGTACTCGAACACCCCAAAGAACCCCGGCAGCGCCGGCACAGCGGTGCCGAGTGCGATAAAGGCCTGGAGAAAAAGCGCCGCGGAAAACGGGGCGGTAATGCCAACCGCCTTGAACGACAGCCAGAATCCCACGCCGTTGAGCAGCCAGTGCGCAACCGTCCAGCCGAACACTGCCGCGAACCGCCCCGGCCGCCGAAGGACGCTCAAGCCTTCGACGAAGGTTTGCAGCATTCGTCGCCCGCGCTCCTCGATCGACGGCGAAACCCTGCGCGCAAAAAGCTCGAATGCCCGGAGGAGCTGGTTGGGGAAAAAAACCAGCGCGTAGAGCATCAGCAGCAGACCGGCCACCACCGTGCCGGCGCCGACGGCGAACGAGCCCAAAGAGCGGCCCGCCAGCTGCGCGGAATCCGGTAGCGTCGGATCGATCAGCGCCGACGCAGCGAGGAGCAACAGTACGACCGCGTCGAACAGCCGGTCGACGGCGAGCGAGGCAAGGGATGTCGCGAATGGAACCGGCGCCTCCCGCGTCAACGCGTACGCCCTCGCCAACTCCCCGGCTCGTGCCGGGACGACGTTGTTGACCATCATGCCGATCGCAGTCGCCCGCCACAGCGGGCCGAACGGTATCCTGCCCGCTACCGGCTCGAGGATGATTCGCCAGCGCCACGCCCGCAGTGCGAAGATCGCCGTCGCGCAAACCATGGCGGCGATGAAGAGAACCGGATCAGCGCTGGCCAGTCGTTGGGCGACGTCGCCGGGCGAGATCCCGTGCAGAGTCCAATAAATGAGGGCAGCGCTGAGCACCGCTCCGAGCGCGGCGCGCCATCCCGGTCGCAAGCGCTACTCGGCTGCGAGCTCCACCAGATCGACGAGCTCGTCCACGAGCGCGCGCGTCGGCGGAGTTCCGCTCTTCTTGAGCGCGCGGCGAATCTCGGCGGCGCGCTCGATCGCGCGCTTGCCGCGGTAGAGCAGCTCCTGGATGGGAACGAGCTCGGTCGCCGCGGGCTGCGGTCCCGAGTTGCGCGACTCGAGGGAGCGCATCGTGGCGAGGCTGGAGTTGAGGACGTCGCGCAGCTCCTGTCCGCGCGGCGGTGTCTTCGGTGCCGCGGGGGCCTCGCGAGCCGGGGTGGGCACCCGCTTCACCTCGGGTGACAGAGCGCCGGGACGAATTCCACCGCCCTGCTCGCGTAACTGCTGCTCGTAGTGAGTCTTGGGATTCGGGGCGACGTAGACGATGTGGGGACCATCGTCGTTGAAGTACAGCTGGGATATGGGAATGATCAGATCTTCGTGCCGCTCCTCTCGCGCCGGCGCATAGCGCGCGAGCTGCCGCAGGCTGTCCTGCAGCCGGGCGTCCTGCTCACCGCCCCAGTTCCTGACCGATCGAACGAGCAGTTTGAGATCTTCGACCGCGCCTGTGAGCGCGCGCTGGAGCTCCGGCTCCCACGCCGTCGCGCCTTGCACGACGCCGGATGCGATTCGCTCCACGGTCATGGCGAGCTGAACGACACCGCCCGCCTTTGCCATCGTAGCGCTCCCGCGCAGTCCGCGGGCTGCCGCCGCGAACTGTTTGGCGTCGGCGTTCTCCATCGAGCGCCCATTGACCAGCGTCTCGAGGCGGTTGAGATACTCCGTCGCCTCGAGCGAAAAGAAATCGAGCAGCCGGCCCGGCATCGTCATCAGCTGGTTCTCCGCATCAGGTCCCTAAAGTGGCTGCTTCGCATTCCGCAGTCAAAGCTCGCCCATTATGACGACCGAGCAGCGCGCATCGCTTCGTGCATTTCCCTGACCGCGCGATCCAGCCCGACGAACACCGCCCGGCTGATGATCGAGTGTCCGATGTTGAGCTCCTCGATCTCGGGTATCGCTGCCACGAGCGCGACGTTCGCGACTGTCAAGCCATGGCCGGCGTGGACGGCCAACCCCAGATCCGCACCGCGCCGCGCCGAATCACGCAGCGCATCGATGGTCTTCTCCGAGCGCGGGTCGTGAGAATAGGTGCCCGTGTGCAGCTCTATCGCCTGCGCCCCAAGCTTCTTCGACTGCTCGACCGACGCGCGGGTGGGATCGATGAAGAGGCTGACCCGGATCCCCGCGTCGGTCAGCGCGTCGATGGCGTTCCGGATGCGGTCGGGCTCGGTGAGGATGTCGAGTCCGCCCTCGGTGGTGATCTCCTGCCGCCGCTCGGGGACGAGCGTCACCTGCTGTGGCCGGAGACGCCGCGCCAGCTCGAGCATCTCGGCGACGCACGCCATCTCCAGATTGAAGTAGCTGCGAACACTTTTGCCGAGGCGCTCGATGTCGTCGTCCTGCATATGGCGACGATCCTCACGCAGATGCGCGGTGATTCCGTCGGCGCCGGCGCTCTCGCACACCGCCGCCGCCTCGACCGGATCAGGTTCGGCGCCGCGCCGCGCCTGCCGCAGCGTCGCGACGTGATCGATATTGATGTAGAGCCTTTGTTGCTTTGCCCGCATTGTCGGCGTCCCTAGGTCGCAGCACTATACTGTGGAGAATTCTATCGTGTCGTTCAGAAAAGTCGCTGTCCTTTTTTTATTGACCGCCTGCTCCAGCGCAACGCGCAACGCCGGAAACGGCGGAGACCTAACTGGAGCGGCGACCCCCGAGCTCGCCGTCGGCCAGTTCCTGCGCGCGGTAAATGCGAAGGACCTCCAGGCGATGTCGACCGTGTTCGGCACCAACAAGGGTCCGTCCCGCGAGACGATGGATCGCGGCGAGCTGGAGAAGCGCGAGGTCATTCTCGCCTGCTACTTCAACAACGATGGCTCGCGCATCCTCGGCACCTCGAGCGGCATCCAGGGCCATCGCGACGTCAGAGTCGAGCTCAGGAAAGGATCGTTGACGCGCCAGACCACCTTCTACACCATCCGCGGTCCGGGGGACAGGTGGTACGTCGACAACATGGACATCGCGGCGGTTCGCGACTTCTGCGGGAATTCGGGAGTGCCCCGCTAGCGCGCTGTCGCTAGTGATCCGAGAGCTCGATCAGCACACCGCCGGTCGAGCGCGGATGCAGGAAGGCGATCCGCTTTCCCTCGGCTCCGATGCGTGGCTTCTGATCGATGAGCTGGAGTCCCGCCCGCCGGCACCGCTCCAGCGTGGCGTCGAGATCGTCCACGGAAAAGCAGATGTGATGAATTCCCGGTCCGCGCTTCGCCAGGTAGCGGCCGATGGGCGAATTCATGTCCGCAGGCTCCAACAGCTCGACCAGTGACTCGCCGGCGCTGAATCCGGCGATGCTGGCGCCATCGGCGTCTTCGAGTTTAACCTCAGGCAGCCCCAGCACGTCGCGAAAAAAAGGCAAGCTCGTCGCCAGCGCTTCGACGGCGATTCCTACGTGCGATACGCGGGTCCCGCGAGGGGTTGATCGGGTCATTAAATTGTATGGATGAGGGGCAACGTCCCCGCAGTAAACTAAACCGACGAAGCCCGCTGGCGAGTCCCGCGGTCTGGAGGCTGGAAAATGTCCAATGCAGTTGAAGTGAACGACTCCGATTTCGAGACGCAGATCGAGCAGCACAAGGGCCTGGCGGTGGTCGATTTCTGGGCCACCTGGTGCGCCCCGTGCCGCATGGTTGCGCCGGTGCTGGATCAGCTGGCGGTCGAATATCAGGGCAAGGCAAAGGTCGCCAAGGTCGATGTCGATGTGAACATCAAGACCTCGACCAAGTTCAACGTCCGGTCGATACCGGCTATTCTTTTCTTCAAGGACGGCAAGCTGGTCGACCAGGTGATCGGATTCGTCGGCAAGCCGGCGCTCGCTGAGAAGTTCAAGCAGCACGCAGGCGCCGCCGCCTAAGGGCGAGCTCGAAGCGGCTCGGCTCGTGAGCTCCGCGGATGCGGGGACGGGAATAGCCGGGGTCCTGTATCTGGTCAGTACTCCCATCGGCAATCTGGGAGACATGACATATCGCGCGGTCGAGGTCCTTTCCTCGACCGCGCTCGTCATTGCGGAGGACACCCGACACTCCCGCCGGCTGCTCGATCACTACCGGATCACGACCCCACTCCGATCCTACCACGAGCACAACGAAGCGAAGGAGACGCCGAGACTCGTCGAGCGCCTGCGAGCGGGCGACTCGATTGCGCTCATCTCCGACGCGGGCACTCCCCTGGTCTCCGATCCCGGCGCCAGACTCGTGACAGCCGCCGTCGCCGCCGGCGTCAAGGTCGTTCCTGTTCCGGGCGCGTCGGCAGTGATGGCGGCTCTGGTCGCGTCGGGACTCGCCCTCGACCGGTTCATGTTCTTCGGGTTTCTGTCACGGAAGCGGAAGGAGCGCAACGAGACGCTCGCCGAGATCGTTGCTGCCACTTCAACCGTCGTGTTATACGAGGCCCCCGGCCGGGTGGGCGAAACGCTGCTGGAGCTGGCCGAGGCGGGCGCCGGTGAGCGACAGGCCGTGGTGGCGAGGGAGCTGACCAAGCAGTTCGAGGAGTTCAGGCGTGGCAGCGTCGCGGAGCTGGCGGCCGTATATGGCAAGGTGGATCCGAAAGGAGAGGTGGTGTTGCTGATCGCGGGTGGCGGAGGGAGACAGCTGACAGAAGAGGACTTCAACGCCGCCGCGGCAGAGCTGCGCGCGGACGGAAAGGCCCCCCGCGACGTCATGGAGCATCTCGTCGCCACCCTCGGCGCTCCGCGCAACACCGCCTACCGGATTGCGCATCAGAGTAACTCATGAAAGCCAGTCTTCGATTTGCAACTTTGCGACACTCACCAGTGACCAATTGAGATGCCCACCACACACCGCCCCGGAAAGATCGTATGCGTCGGCCGCAATTATCGGGAGCATGCGAAGGAGATGGGGAACGAGGTGCCGAAAGAGCCTCTGCTGTTCCTCAAGCCGCCCTCGAGCGTCGTGTGGGATGGCCAGTCAATCGTGCTACCTGCCGCATCGACGAGGGTGGAGCACGAAGGGGAGATCGGTGTGGTGGTAGGGAAGATGTTGACCCGGGTGTCGGAAGCAGAGGCGGTCCGGGGAATCCGGGCGATCGTAGCTGTCAACGATGTGACAGCCCGCGACCTGCAAAAAAGCGATGGACAATGGACTAGGGCCAAGGGATTTGATACCTTTTGTCCTCTGGGAGAGGAGTCATCAAAGCTTCCGGACCTCGACAGTCTCACCGTCGTCACAAGGGTGAACGGCGTCGAGCGACAGCGGGGGAAAAGTAGCTGGATGGTCTTCTCGATCCCGTCCCTCCTCGCCTACATCTCGCGCATCATGACACTCGAGCCAGGAGATCTCGTCGCGACCGGAACACCTTCGGGTGTCGGTCCGCTGGTCTCCGGCGACGTGGTGGAAATCGAGATCGAAGGCGTCAGTCGCGTGACTAACCCCGTTCAAGAGAGCCGATAGTGCCTCCTTACACAGCTCGAGTGCTCAGCCTGCCCGAGTATCCACTTTCCGGAATCCCCGAGAAGAAGCGTGATCTCCTCGCCCGCGGGGTCGACGTCATCGACCTCGGTGCCGGAGACGCGGATCTTTCGCCCCCGCCCGCCGTAGTCGAACGACTGGCCGCCGCCGCGCGTATTCCTACCATGAGCCGATACGGATTCGCTCTGGGCCTGGTCGAGTACCGCGAGGCCGTCGCGCGCTTCATGAAGCGGAGATTCAACCAGGACTTCAATCCGCTGAAGGAGATCATCCCGCTCATCGGATCGAAGGAGGGTATCTCGCACCTCGCCCTCGCCTTCGTCACCAAAGGTGATTACACGATCCTGCCCGAGCCCGGGTACAACTCGTATGTCGGTGGGACCCTGTTGGCCGAGGCAACTCCGTACAAGTACGCGCTGCGTCCGGAGAACGGCTTCCTGATCGACCTGGACCAGGTGCCGTCCGACGTTCTCAAGAAAGCGAAAATCCTTTACCTGAACTACCCGAACAATCCGACCTCGGCGATCGCCCCGAAGGAGTACCTCGAGGACATTGTCCGCCGCTGCAAGGAACTCGACATCCTGCTGGTGTATGACAATGCCTATTCCGAGCTCGCCTACGACGGATACGTGCCCCCCAGCATCTTCGAGATCGAGGGCGCGCGGGACGTCGCAATCGAGTTCCACTCCATGTCCAAGACCTTCAACATGACGGGCTGGCGGTGCGGGTGGGCTTGCGGCAAGCAGGAATTCGTGGCCGGTCTGGCGAAGGTGAAGTCGTTCATCGATACGGGGACTTTCATGGGAATTCAGGCTGCCGCGGCTACTGCGCTCGACGATTGCGTCGACTGGATTCCGACGAACGTCGCCGAGTTCCAGAGACGCCGCGACGCCGCGACCGAGGCCTTCTCCGCCGCGGGCTTCCCGGTAACCAGGCCCAAGGCGACGATGTACCTGTGGTGCCCGCTACCCAAGAACATTCCCAGCGCCGTGTTCAGCGAGCGACTGCTCCAGGATGAAGGGGTCATCATCCTCCCTGGATCGGCGTTCGGACCGGGTGGCGAAGGATTCTTCCGGGTGTCGTTCATCAACTCGCCGGAGCGCCTGCGCGAAGCAGCCGCGCGAGCGGGACGCGTCCTGAAGCGTCTCCAGACTCAGGCCGGCGTCGAGACACGCACTGCGCCGCGTCAGGAAGAGCGGCAGGGTATGGCGCGCGCCTGATGATTTTCCGCCGCATCGCGTCACCGTCGCCGGAAGGCACGAAGAAGAGGCTGTCGCCTGCCTTCTTCGCGTCGCTCGGCGTGCACCTCGTCGTCGCGGTGGCGCTGATGCGGATGCTCATCCTGAACGCGGATTTTCTCTCCGCGCCGAAGCGAGACAATGGCCCGCAGGAACGAGTCGGCTACGTCCGGCTCGGCACTCCGGGCGCGAAAACGACGGTGGGTAGAGTGGGAGGCGACGGACGCCCCGAGACCTCGCGGGCGATCCACGTTGTCGCTCCGACCGTTGTGCCGAACGTCATTCCGGCGCCGTCGATGACGGTCAAGCCGACGCAGGAAGGGGGTACCGGACCACTGGTCGGCGGCGGTGGTCCTTCGCGCGGCGTCAAGCCGTCCTATTCGGATGGCCGTCTCTGGGGTCCGCCTTCGCCGATCGTCGCGCCGCCCAAGACGGTGGCGCAGACGATCGACAGTCTGATCGCCGAAGGCATTGCACCCTACAACGATTCCGTGGCCGCCGCTGCGCAGCGGAGGGATCCGACCGACTGGACGATCGAGAAAGGCGGCTACAAGTGGGGAATCGACAAGCGTGCCATTCGGCTGGGACCCGTCTCCATTCCGACGGCGCTGCTGGCGATGCTGCCCCTCAACCTGCAAGGCAACCCCACGACAATGGAGCGGGATCGGGCTTTCGCGGCGATGAACCGTGACATCACCTGGCACGCGCAGCAAGCCATTAACGACGCCGATTTCATGAAGGCCGTGCGCAGCATCCGTGAGCGGAAGGAAAGGGAGCGCGCGGCGGCTCTCGCCGCCGCCGGCGGCAGCGGCACAGACCAGAAGTAACCCCCCCAAAAAACCCGGTATTGCTAATTTTCCAGCATGTGCTAGTTTTGCAGCAGTAGTCCGGTTCAATGGCCTCGGTTGAGAGACAAATGCCCCACGATGAAGAGCTGACGGGTTTGAGCCGCAGGGAGCGGCAGATCATGGATTTTCTCTTCCAGCGCGGAAAAGCGTCGGTTGGGGAAGTGATGAACGGGATTCCAAATCCGCCAGGATATTCGGCGGTGCGCGCGACCTTGCGGACGCTGGAGCAGAAGGGCCGTGTCGTGCACGAAGAGGATGGCCGCGCTTACGTCTATCGCCCGACTCTCAAGCGGGACGCCGCGCGCCGCTCGGCGCTCACCCACGTCCTGAAAACGTTCTTCGACAACTCCGCGGAGCAGGCGGTGGCCGCCCTGCTCGAGATCAGAGGGACGAAGCTGAGCGGCGCCGAGCTGGACCGCGTGGCCAGACTGGTGGATCAGGCGAAAAAGGAGGGCCGTTGAGATGACGTCCCAATTGTTCGTCGATCTTTTCCCAATCGAGAGCGCGATCCCGGTGCTTCTCGACGCCGCGCTCAAGGGCGCATTGCTGGTGGCAATCGCTGCGGTGGCCGCGTACGCGCTTCGACACCGGTCGGCAGCATCCCGGCACGCGGTGTGGACGGCAGCGGTGATCGGCCACCTCGCCATTCCAGCGCTGGTGCTCGTTCTCCCGGCGTGGAGAACGACGCTCCTCCCGACAGCGCCGTGGTCTTCGATTGCATCCAGCACGACAACCTCCAGCGCTTCGACGGCCCCGGTGCATAGCCGGGCCGCACCGATCACCGCGTCTCCCAATGGCGCCGCTCCACGCGCTGCCCCGACGACCGCTCCTGTCGCATCGAACTCCCACATTGCCGCTCTGGCCCCAACGCCGAATAAGGTTGCCGCCACCGGAATTCCGACGCCGACTCTCGTCGGGGTGATCTGGGTTGTGGGCGCCCTTCTCGTGCTATTGCGTCTCGCAATCGGGACGTGGAGAGTCAACCAGCTGGCGCGCGAAGGCTTGCGTGTCGAGGACGGCACCTG
>DASXGU010000245.1:0-4094 GCA_036488915.1 Gemmatimonadaceae bacterium
CATATCCTCCCCAGGTCATGCAAGCTCCGTTTCTGTTCTCGACCGGAATCGAAAACAGCTATCCGCTCCTTCCCAACGGTCGCCGTGTCGACGAGATGGAGAAGTGCGGCCACTACGATCGCTGGCGCGAGGATTTCGGTCTCGTCCGCGAGATCGGCGCCACTGCGCTGCGGTACGGGCCGGCCTATTACAGAACCCACATAGCGCCGAACAAGTATGACTGGAGCTCCGCCGACGAGCCGATCAATCATCTTCGCGACCAGGGCATAGAGCTCATCGCCGACCTCTGCCATTTCGGGGTTCCGGACTGGCTCGGCGGATTCCAGGATCCGGCTTTTCCCGTTCTGTTCGCCGAGTACGCCCGCGCGTTCGCCCGCCGGTATCCGTGGGTGCGCTACTACACACCGGTCAACGAGATTTTCATCTGCGCCAGCTTCTCGGCGCTCCGCGGCTTCTGGAACGAAGCGCTGTCCGACGAGGGCGCGTTCGCGCGCGCAATGCGCAATCTCTGCATGGGTCACGAGCTGGCGGTGGAGGCAATTCTCGCCGAGCGGCCCGACGCGGTCATCGTACAGAGCGAATCGATCGAGCACTTCCATGCGGCCGGCAAGAAGGCGGAAGCGCAGGCGGCGCGCGAGAACGCGTTCAAGCATCTCTCGCTTGATCTCACGCTGGGACGTCCGCTGGCGCCTGGCATGGCGAGCTTCCTCAACCAACACGGCGTCACGTCGAACGATTTGAGCTTCTTCCGCGAGAAGCGCGGAATCGGCCAGCGCTGGCTGGGCCTGGACTACTATCCCACCTGCGAGCACCGCGTGACGTCGACGGGCAAGTGCTCGACGGCGAGCAAGGGGATGGGATTCAGGCTGCTGGCGGCCGAGTACTACTCGCGCTATCGGATTCCGCTCTTTCACTGCGAGACGAACCGAGTCAGCCCGCTGGCGGTCGATTGGCTGTCGGGACAGTGGAATGACATCATGGCTCTGCGCGGCGCCGGCATACCGGTGATGGGATTCACCTGGTTTTCGCTGACCGATCAGATCGACTGGCAGCACGCGCTGCGCGTCGAGAAGAACGAGGTCCATCCGGTCGGACTCTATGATCTCAAGCGTCAGATCAGGCCGGTGGGAATGGCCTACAAGAAGCTTATCGAGGAGAACAGGGAGCTGACCGCTCTACCGGCAGCGTCCAGGCGTCAGGCGTAACCGGAACTGTCGCCGGCTATTCCGGAAGGAAATTGCCGGTTCAGCAGCCGCGCTTGGCCAGATAGGTCAGCTCGTTCGCCCGATCTCCGCTCAGAATCCGATCGACGAACTCGACGCCCTGCGCGACCGAGTGGTCCATGTTGCCGACCTCGTAGCGCCACGCTCCAAAGCGGCCGCGCGAGAAGACGTTCTTCGATTCGAGCCAGGGATGGATCGTCGCCAGTGCCTTGTCGCGCTCGAGGCTGGGTATCGGGTAGGTGTACTCGCGGTCGATAACGTGCGCGTCGACGATGTCCTCCGTGTCGCGCTCGCTGATCATATTGGTGTTCACCATTCCCCTGATGGTGTCCTCGACGACGGTGTCGCGATTCACCGGCTTGAAGTCGGACCGCGATATCTCGGCCAGCAGCGAGTAGTGCGTGCTGGCGTCGGGCACCACTTCGGGTGAGTAGTTCGACAAGTAGGTGAGCCGGTAAAACGGGCAGTTGGACTCGGGGAAATACATCCAGCATTTCTTCGATGGCGAAGGCTGTTTGATTCCCACTCCAACGATGTATGAGCCCGAGTGTCGCAGGTTATCGGCTTGCTCCCGCACGATGTCGGGCGTGCCGCCGTCCATGCTCCGCACCAGGATGTCCATCGGCATCGTCGACAGCAGATAATCGTACCGCTCCCGGGTGCCGTCCTCGAGCACCACTTCCTGCGCATCGACGTCGACGAACACCGTCGGCGAGTTGAGGCGCAGATTGTCGGCGACGTACGGCTGAATGCGCTCGAACAAGCCTCCCGTGCCGCCGTGCAACGGATACTTGAACGTCGCGTTCGGACCCCAGCCGGCGTCGTCGCGGTCGAGGACGACGTTGCCCAGAACGCGCTTGATGTCGACGACAGAGACGCGCTCGCCGACCCATTCCTTGTTCATCATGCACGGCGGATGCGCCCACACCTTGAAGTTGTAGGGCATCATGAAATGCCTGGCGATGCCGGCGCCGAATACTCCGCGAATGAACTCCTCGAAGTTCGCGAAGCGCGCCAGATCGAACGGCTGCTTCTGCGCCTCGATCAGGCCCATCAGGCACTCCAGCACAATTTCGCGGGGCAGGTACTTGATGTTGTTCTGAAATGGATAGGGCAGAAACCGGTCGCACATCCACACCCACGACTCGCGCATCAGCTCCTGATATTCGTCGCCGAGGAGCTTGTCGAACATGCGGTCGAAGTACTCGTAGTGGGAGAACAGCACGTGACCGCCAATGTCGTAGGTGAAGCCGTTCGCGCTCTTCTCCGACGACGCCAGGCCGCCGACCTTGTCGCGAGCTTCGAGCATCAGGAAGTTCTGGTATCCGAGCTCGCGGAGGCGGTATCCGGCGCCGAGTCCCGTTGGTCCAGCGCCGATGATCACTATTCGCTTCTGGTCAGACATGCGCATCCCTCACTCTCAGTGGTGGCATGGACTGACCGTGGCGGTAGGGTGCGTAAGAGATGCGACCGGCCTCCCGCCACCACGGCGCGACTTCCAGCGCCGGATGCTCGAAGTGCCCGGTCTGCGCGAGCGCCCTCACCATCTCAGCCAGCGGAGTGCTGCGGGGCTCGCCCGAGCTGGTGTCGAAGACGCCCGGCTCATACGTCCCGCCGTCCCGTGCCAACAGACAATCCCAGCCGCGGGAGCCGAGCAGCGCCCAAACCGTGACGCCGACCACCGTGCCGCCCTCGGCGCGCAGCTCGAGTGCCGCCCGCCAAGCTTCGTCGAGCCACCGCAGCTGCTCGTCGCTCGTGCAGCCGAGGTGTACTTCGGTCAGCGCCATCGGCAGCGAGTAGCGCGCCCACGCCTCGCGCAGTACGCCCAGGTGCGCGGCGATTCCATCCTCGAGAACCCGTACGGCCTCGACATCGACGTAGGCGTCTCTGCCGTTGCCGCCGCGCAGGTGCTCAGGATAGAGCTCCACCCGGTCGTCGAGGAATCTCTCGCTGGTGAGGTAGTGATTGATGCCGACGACGCCCGGCACGCAGGGCTCGTCGACGAAGCTGTCGAGCTCGGCGGGGGACGCACCGTTGGCGACGAGGTAGTCCCACATCGCGTGTGCCCGATCGACCCGTCCGCAAAGAACGTCGAACGTGAGCCAGCGGCGATGGTTCTCGAAGTCGGCCTGGTGCCGCAGCGACGGGGTGCTGTAGATCCGGCCGAGGTCCTCCGTCTGGATCAGGCGCGACGCAGGGTTGACGCGACTCACCGCTGCCATCGACGCGCGGATCCCGAGGCACTGATTGATGAACGCTCGCACGAACGCGTAGTCGCTGCGCGCGTGCGGATACCACAGGCCGTAGAGGCCGGCGAACCGCGCGGTGGTGAGCGGCTCGTTGATCGGCGTCCACATCTCGATCCACCGGTAGCGCTGTGCCACCATCGACGCGTAATCGGCGAGGCGTTCGGCGAAACATGGATCTATGAGACTGGTGAATCGGGGGCCGCTCCCGTGATGGACCAGGCCGACGATGGGAGTGATGCCAAGCTCCTGAAGCATCTCCATCGCTCTGTCGGCGTCGCTCCAGTCGGGGCATCGATGAGCGCCCGGAGCGAGCCGCTCCCAGAGCAGTGGATAGCGGAGCGTCTTCAGGCCGAGAGCGGCGAAAAGCTCGAGATCCTTTTCCAGCCGCTCGTCGTGCCCGGATCGGGCGATCTGATCGAAATAGCGGTCGCCGACGCGATTGACCGTGCATTCGATTCCTCCCCACAGCTCGAGCGGCGAGCCGGCTGCCGGCTCGCGATCGGATGTGGTACGACTACCAATCATTGGACCGCTAGCTGGCTCACTCCCAGGCGCGCGGGCCGCGCCGCGATCTCCTGGGTTTCGGGGGCCGCCTCGTCGATTACCGCCAGGATCAGCGTGC
>DASXGU010000268.1:0-23884 GCA_036488915.1 Gemmatimonadaceae bacterium
ATCCGTCGACCGGAGTGTTGACGGCCGTGGCACCCGGATCGGTCACCGTCACCGCCGTCAGTGAGGGCAAGAGCGGAAGCGCGAGCATAACCGTCAGTGCGGCGCCGGTGGCGTCGGTCACGGTCAGCCCGGCGTCGACGACCCTAGGCGTCGGCGGCGCGCAATCTCTTACCGCGACGCTTCGCGACGCCTACAACAATGTGCTGAGTGGCCGACCAGTAGCCTGGAGCTCCGATGCGCCGGGAGTCGCGACTGTCAACGGCACCACCGGACTCGTCACCGGAGTCGCCGTTGGGTCGGCAACGATAACCGCGACGAGCGAGAATCAGAGCGGGAGATCATCGGTCAGCGTGACGTCCGTCTCGAGCCCACCGGGGCCGTTGCACGTGAGCACGGACAACCGGCGCTATTTCGCCGACCCGAGCGGCCGCGTCGTGTACCTCACCGGTTCCGAGTACTGGAAAACCATCCAGGACAACGGGCCGTCCGACCCACCTCCCGCCTTCGACTACGCCGGGTTCCTCGATTTTCTGCAGCGTCACAATCACAACTTCACGCGCCTCTACATGTGGGAGCAGTCGCGCTGGAGCGCCGAGACCAGCCTCAGTCACTGGTTTTCTCCGACTCTCTACGTTCGAACGGGGCCGGGGGTGGGTGCCGATGGCGGCTTGAAGTTCGATGTCACCAGAATCAATCCCGAGTATCTGGCGCGGGTCAGACAGCGCGTAATCGACGCGGGCGCCAGGGGCATCTACGTATCGGTGATGCTTTTCGACGGCTGGAGCGTATCGGTCAAGGGCAGCTCCACGGCTGCGAACCCGTGGCTCGGACACCCGTTCAACGCCGCCAACAACGTAAACGGCATCGACGGCGATCCCAACGGCGACGGCTCTGGCTTCGAGAGTCAGACCCTTTCGATACCGGCGATAACCGCGCTTCAGGACGATTACGTGCGGGCGGTAATTGACGCCGTCAACGACCTCGACAACGTCATCTACGAAATCAGCAACGAGAGTGATCCGTCTGCCGATTCGTGGCAATACCACATGATCAACCTCGTCCGTACCTACGAGGCGGGCAAACCGAAGCAACACCCGATCGGCATGACCGTGCCGTATCCAAGTGTGCCGCCCGGCAGCAGCGGCGAAGTCTTCAGTAGCAGCGCCGACTGGGTGTCGCCCAACGGAGATGTCACCAATCCCCCGGCAGCGGACGGCTCGAAGGTGAGCCTCTGGGACACCGACCATTTGTGCGGCATTTGCGGTGACGCATCGGCCCCGTGGAAAAGCCTCATCCGGGGCCACAACATGCTCTTCATGGACGGTTATGACGGGAGTGCCGGAGTTGGCGATCCCAAGTACGATCCGACCAATCCCGTGTGGGAAGCGATCCGCCAGAACATGGGTTACGCGAGATCGTATGCGCTGCGCATGGACCTGGCACACGCCGTCCCGCACGGCGAGTTATCGAGCTCGGGCTATTGTCTGGCCAAACCGGGCGCCCAATACCTGGTGTATGCACCGAGCGGGACTGCCGTGACGATGAATCTCGGTGCAGTACCCGCGAACGTGAGCCTGACCGTCGAATGGTTCAATACCAGCACCGGCGTCGCGACAATCACTGGAACCGTGGCCGGTGGAACCAGCCGGCGTGTGTCGCGACCGTCAGGGGCTTCCGTGCTCTTCCTGCACTGACGGGCGGCCTTTACATCCCCTCCGTCCGCTCGCGAACGCATGCAGGCCCTTTCGGGGACCGCGAATTGCAAACCAGATGTTCAAATGTCTGAACATTCCTGGCGTGCCAGTCCCGCCTTTGGATCCCCTAAGGTGGCTCCCCAGCGTCCCTTCGACACCAGCGCAGCCACCGAGCAACAGTCGCCCGGCGGCATCGCGCACGAGAGCGGGGAGCTACACCGCCTGTTGGTCCAGAGCGTCGACGACTACGCCATTTTCGCGCTCGACCCAGACGGCTACATCCTGAGCTGGAACGCGGGTGCGCAGCGCTTCAAGGGCTACACCGCCGACGAGATCATCGGCAAGCACTTCTCGATTTTTTATCCGCCCGAGAAAATCGAGGAACGTTTTCCCCAGTTCGAGCTGAAAGAAGCGGCGCGCGTCGGGCGCTTCGAGGACGAGGGATGGCGCATTCGGAAGGACGGCAGCCGCTTCTGGGCAAACGTCGTCATTACGGCGTTGCACGATCCATCGGGTCGCCTCGTCGGCTACGCCAAGGTCACCCGCGATCTCACCGAGCGCCGGATGGCCGAGGAGGCGTTGAGGGAAAGCGAGGAGCGCTTCCGACTGATCGTCCAGAGCGTCAGGGACTACGCGATCTTCATGCTCGACCCCACCGGGCATATCAGTACCTGGAACGCCGGCGCTGAGCGCATCAAGGGCTACACCGCCGACGAGATCATCGGCAAGCACTTCTCGATCTTCTACCCGCAGGAAGATCTCGACGCCGGTAAGCCGGCAAAGGAGCTGGAGATCGCGACGCGAACCGGGGTCTACGAGGAAGAAGGCTGGCGTCTGCGCAAGGACGGCTCGCGCTTCTGGGCCAACGTGCTGATCACGGCTCTGCGAAAACCCGATGGCTCACTGGCCGGCTTCGCCAAGGTCACCCGAGATCTGACCGACCGTCGTGCCGCGCAGGAGCGCGCCATCGAGGCAGCGCGGCAAGCCGCTGCGTCAGATGAAGCCAATCGCGCCAAGAGCGACTTCCTCGCCGCGATGTCTCACGAGCTTCGCACTCCCCTCAACGCTATCGGCGGTTACACCGACCTCCTGGCCATGGGCGTCCGCGGGTCGCTGACCGAGGAACAGATCGAGGATCTCCAGCGAATCAAGCGCAGTCAGCAGCACCTGCTCGGCATCATCAACGACATTCTGAACTTCTCGCGCCTCGAGGCTGGACAGGCTACCTACGATCTCGGCCCGGTACCGCTCTCGGCGGTAATCGACACCGTCGGCCAGATGATTCAGCCGCAAGCGGTTGCCAAAGGCATCGCGCTCGACGTGCGCGAGTGTCCCCTCAGCGTTATTGCGTGGGCCGACAGAGCAAAGGTCGAGCAGATACTTCTCAATCTTCTCTCGAATGCCATCAAGTTCACTCACGAGGGAAGTGTTTCGCTCGATTGCGATTTTCACGACGGTGAGCGCGTCGCCATCAAAGTCACCGATACAGGGATCGGCATCCCGGCGGATCAACTGGACAAGATCTTCGAGCCGTTCGTCCAGGTGGGGCGGTCACTCACTCAGCCGCATGAGGGAACGGGACTCGGCCTGGCAATCAGCCGAGATCTCGCGGTCGCGATGGGCGGCGACATCGTAGTGAAGAGCGAGTTAGAGCGCGGATCGCAGTTCGCACTAATTCTTCCCCGCGTTCCCCGCAAAGAATAATCGCCTGGCTTTTTGCGCCTCCGTTGCTGCTCGTGGGCGCGTGGCTCGGGTCCAGGCGCCGCTAGCTGCCGTGGGGTAGGAGCCGCGCCAATCGGGAGCTATGATTGTCGTCGCCATGACAAACGAAAACACTCTGGCCATCGAAGACTCAGAGCCGCCATCGACGCGACTGATCGCCGTCGTCTGGGTGCTCTACTTCCTCATCGGAATCCTTGGGACACTCGTTACCCGGGGCATCGTAGTGCCAGACGACGCGGCGACGACGGCGACCAACATCTTGACCCACGCCAGCCTGTACCGGGCCGGATTCGCCATCGATCTAGTCGCCAATCTGATTTACGTGTGGCTCACGGCACTTCTGTATCGGTTGTTCAGGCCGGTGAACCCCAACCTCGCGCTGCCCGCGGCGTTCTTCAGTCTTGCCGGCTGCACAGTTCAAATCGTGGGGGAGTTGCTGCGGATTGCTCCGACCGTGATCCTGGCGAATTCCCAGTTGGCAAGCGCGTTCGGTGCAAGGCAGCTGTACGCGGCGGCGCTCCTCAGCGTGACTCTCTACAAGAGCGTTTTCTACGTCTCCTTCGTCCTCTTTGCCTGCTTCGAGCTCGCCACGGGCCTTCTCATCTTGCAGTCGGCGTTTTTGCCGCGGTGGCTCGGATGGTGGTGGATCGCCGGCGGGTTGGGAGGGCTGACTTTCCTCTGGTCGCCATTCGCGACGTCTATATGGCCACTACTTCTGGTGGCTGGCGCCGGGGAATTCGTCTTGCCCGTATGGCTGCTCGTGAGAGGCGCGGGGGCGAGAGCGCGCCAGAGAGCCGCGTAGCCTCTCGACCGGGACGCAAACAAAAACGCCCCGTCCAGACATCGGACGGGGCGTTTTTGCTTCAGAACTACTACATGCCAGAGAGGATGACGAACTCGTCCCGGCGGTTCTTGGCGCGGCACTCCTCGTCACGCGAAGTCGTGCAGGCCGGCCTCTCCTCGCCGTAGCTCACCATCTGAAGCCTCGAGGCATCGATGCCGCGATCCGTCAGGTAGCGGTGAGCGATCGCAGCGCGACGCTGGCTGAGCGCCAGGTTGTATTCGTCGGAGCCGGCATCGTCGGCGTTGCCCTCGATGCGCACCCGCACCGATGCATTTCTCTGCAGCGCATCCACCTTCTGATCCAGCTGCTGGAGACCTTCGTCGGTGATCTCGGAGCGATCAAACTGAAAATAGACGGGCGTAGTTATGGCGGCGCGGTCCGAGGTGCGAGTTTTCGCCGCACGTTCGGCATCGTCCTTGTTGCTATTGTCAGTGGCGCCGCGAAGTCTGGCGTTCTCGCTGGCGGCGGCTTCCGCCGCCGCGCGATCCGCTGAAGCGGTATTGTTGGCTGGTGCTGGCGCCGCCGCAACGCGGTGACGAGAGCAAGCGCTGCTCAGGGCAGCGATGGAAAGCAATGAAATCGAAAGAATGTTTTTGCTGCGCATTGTCCCCGGTCACTGTGAAATTCTCTTTTAGGACGATTATGGCGGGAATAAGGCTACGGGGCGCCCTTCATTGCGCCGCGCCTCGCCGCTCTCCATACTAGCGACAACCTCACCCCCACCCTGACTATGCAGACCCGCCGCAACTTTCTCGCGACCCTGGGAGTCGCAGCTGTCGGCCTGACCAAGGGCAACCCCCTCGGCGCCAGCGAGCTCCTCGCCCCCCACCGCAAAATCAAGAAAATCGGACTCCAGCTGTACACAGTCCGCGACCTCATGAAAGCCGACCTTCCGGGTACGCTCGCCAAGGTCGCGCAGATCGGGTACAAGGAGGTCGAGTTCGCCGGCTATTTCGGCCGCTCGCCCGCCGAGATCCGCGCGCTGCTCCGCAAGAACGGACTCAGCTCCCCTTCGACCCACCTCGGCTACGATACGCTATCCAAGGATTGGTCGAAGCAGCTTGCCGACGCCAAATCAATCGGCCACCAGTGGGTGACCATCGCCTACATGCCGGAGGAACAGCGCAAGAGCCTCGACGACTGGAAGCGGCACGCCGCGGAGTTCAACAAGGCCGGAGCCCAGGCGAAGGCGGCCGGACTCCGCTTCGCTTACCACAATCACAACTTCGAGATCACCCCGGTCAACGGCCAGCGCCCGCTGGACATAATGCTCGACAACACCGATCCGTCGCTGGTCGATTTCGAGATGGATCTATACTGGGTGGTGTTCGGCGGCGGCGACCCGCTCGACTTCTTCAACCGGCATCCGCACCGGTTCCCGATGGTCCACGTCAAGGACGCCGGTGGGCCTGACAACAAGATCGTCGATGTGGGCTCGGGAAAGATCGATTTCCGCTCGATATTCGCGCAGACCGACAAGGCCGGGATCAAGCACTACTTCGTCGAGCACGATCAGCCGACCGACGCGATCGCCACCATCCGCAACAGCTACAACTACCTGCACAAGCTGACGTTCTGAAAGTCACGGTCGACCAATCGAGAAAATCGAGGAGCTGCAGCAGATGACGCCTAAGAAGTTGACGCGGCGGAAATTCGTCGCGGAGACGGGAAAGATCGGTCTCGGCGTGATGATCGTTCCACGCCACGTGCTCGGCGGTGTCGGCTACCAGGCGCCGAGCGATACGATGAATTTCGCGGTGATCGGGTTCGGCGGAATGGGGTCGGAGAACGCCCTGGAGCTGGCCAAGACCGAGAACCTCGTTGCTTTTGCCGACGTGGACTTCGGCTACTCCGAGAGCAAAGTCGCCGAGAAGCTCAAGGACAACCAGAAGAAGGACAGGCCCGAAGGCATCACCCTCAAGCAGAAGTTCGACAAGGCAGCGCGCTATTCGGATTTCCGCGAGATGCTCGACAAGCAGAAGGACATCGACGGCGTCGTGATCGCCACCCCGGATCACGTTCATGCCGCCGCGGCGAAGATGGCAATGCAGGCCGGCAAGCACGTGTACGTACAGAAGCCGCTCACGTATTCGGTCCACGAAGCTCGGATGCTCCGCGATCTCGCGCTGGCGAATCCCAGGCTGGTGACCCAGATGGGGAACCAGGGGCACTCGAGCGAAGGTGCCCGGCTCGTCAACGAGTGGGTTCAGGCGGGAATTCTCGGACCGATTCGTCAGGTTCAGGTCTGGACCAACCGGCCCGTTGTCTATTGGCCGCAGGGAGTGCCGACGCCGACGGGCTCGCCGCCGCCGCCGCCTCCTCCGAGTCCGTTTGGAAATCCCTTCAGCTTCCGCTACGTCAATCAGCTGTTGGCTTCGGCGTTGGGATCGTACCCCGTCCCTGCGGGATTGCATTGGGATCTCTACCTCGGGCCAATCGCCGAGGATGTGCCGTACCACCCGATTTATCATCCGTTCAATTGGCGTGGCTGGCTGAGCTTCGGCGTCGGCGCCCTAGGCGACATGGGCGCGCATCTCATCGATCATCCTTTTTGGGCGCTCGGGCTCACTCACCCGACGAGCATCGAGGCGACTTCGACTCAGTGGGGCACCGTCTCCGTTCCGCCGGATCCGAAGGCCCCGGCTGGAAGCCGCGAAGCGCGCGGCTACAACAAACCGGTTTCGTACCCGGTCGCCACGTCGGTGCACTACGAGTTTGCGGCGCGCGGGAATCAGCCGCCGGTGAAGCTCAGTTGGTACGACGGTGGACTCTATCCCCCGCGGCCCGACGTATTGCCCGACGACATCACGCTCAAGAGCGAAGGTGGAGTGATCTTCATCGGCGAGAAGGGAATTCTGATGCACGACACCTACGGCTCCAACCCACGACTTTTTCCGGTCGAGCTGACGGAGGACGCGGCACTGGTTCCCAAGACCTACGCGCGCATCCCCTGGAGCCATGAAATGAACTGGGTGAAGGCGATCAAGGGCGAGGCGAAGGCGAGCTCGCCCATCGAGTATGCGGCGCAGCTGACTGAGACGATGCTGCTCGGAATCGTGGCGCTGAGAACGGGGCAGGGCAGGAAGATTCTCTACGACGGTGCGAACATGCGGGTGACCAACATCGCCGACGCGAATCAGTATTTGACCAGAGAGTACCGCGCAGGTTGGGCAGTCTGATAACTCCATTACGAGGAATCCATGACGCATCGAGCTGCCGCGCGCGCGGCAATCGTTTCCCAGGTGGCCCTGGTGTTCGCCGCCTGCACGCCGATGGGAAGCAATCCCCCGGCATCCAGTAGCACCGTTACGGGTGGATCGACGTTGACATCTGCCCAGATCGCCGCGGGATGGCGGCCGTTATTCGACGGTACCAACACCGACGCCTGGCGCGGCTACAAGGAGCAGACGCTTCCGGCGGGCTGGCACATCGTCGACGGAGTGCTCACCAAAACCGGATCCGTCGGGGATCTCGTGACGAAGGATCAATACGGGGACTTCCAGCTGGTGCTCGACTGGAAGCTCAGTCCGGGCGGTAACGCCGGCGTCTTCTATCGCGGTACCGAAGAATACGACCACATCTACTGGAGCGCGCCGGAGTATCAGCTACTCGACGACGCCGGACACCCCGACGGTCAGAGCCGCCTGACTGCCGCCGGCTCGGACTACGCGCTCTATCCGTCCCCGGCCGGAGTGGTGAAACCCGCGGACCAATGGAACTCCACGATGATCGTCGTCAAGGGCGACACCGTGCAACATTGGCTCAATGGACAGAAAGTGGTCGAGTACGTGCTCGGCAGCGCCGACTGGCAGGCGAAGGTCAAGGCCAGCAAGTTCGCCGCTTATCCGAACTACGGCCTGGCGAAGAAAGGCTACATCGGAATCCAGGGCGACCACGATGGGACGCTCTCCATCCGCAACGTTCGGATCAGGACCCTTCCATGAGCGCCAAGACGCGACTCTCGGCGATGATGTTCCTCCAGTATTTCATCTGGGGGGTCTGGTTCGTGACGATGGGCACGTACCTCGGCCAGACGCTGCACTTCACCGACGGCCAGATCGGACTAGCCTACGGGGCCACCGCGATCGCCGCGCTGGTCTCGCCGTTCTTCATGGGCGTCGTCGCCGACAGATACTTCTCCAGTGAGAAGCTGCTGGCGCTGCTGCACCTGATCGGCGGCATCGTCATGTACCTCGTGTCTCTGCAGACGTCCTTCGGCAGCTTCTACCCGCTGCTCATCCTTTACGCGTTGTGCTACATGCCGACGCTGTCGCTCACCAACTCGATCTCTTTCCATCACGTCAGGGATCCGGGTCGTGATTTCCCGTTCATCCGCGTTCTCGGCACCATTGGGTGGATCGTCGCTGGCATTCTGGTCGGCAAGGTTTTCCACGCCGACGCGCTGGTGCTTCCGATGCGGATGGCGGCGGGCGCCTCGATAATCATGGCCGCCTACTCGCTGGCGCTTCCGCACACGCCGCCCAAGGCGCCGGGCGGAGCATTCAGCATCGGCGATGCGCTCGGGCTCGACGCGCTGGCGCTCCTCAAGAACCGGGATTTCTTCATCTTCGTGGCGGGCTCATTCCTGCTCTGCATCCCGCTCCA
Source organism: Gemmatimonadaceae bacterium (assembly GCA_036488915.1). Classification (GTDB taxonomy): domain Bacteria; phylum Gemmatimonadota; class Gemmatimonadetes; order Gemmatimonadales; family Gemmatimonadaceae; genus UBA4720. The sequence goes on from DASXGU010000268.1 coordinate 8,866, forward strand.
GTTCTATTACACCTTCGCCAACCCCTTCCTCAACGAGATCCACGCGCCCGATCCGGCATTCATCCAGACGTTCGGACAGATGTCCGAAATCGGATTCATGCTGCTGTTGCCGTTCGCTCTGCGCAGGTTCGGCATCAAGGTGATCATGCTCGCCGGGATGGCTGCGTGGGCTCTGCGCTACTTTGCGTTCGCAAACGGCAACATCGGCAGTGGGATGTGGCTCCTTTACGCCGGCATCCTGCTCCACGGCGTCTGCTACGACTTCTTCTTCGTCAGCGGTCAGATCTACACCGACCAGCGCGCGGGCGAGCGCATCCGCGCCGCGGCACAGGGCCTGATCAACTTCGTCACCAATGGCCTTGGCTATTTCATCGGGGCTTTTGCGTCGGGCGCGGTCGTCAACCGGTATGCGACGGCAAATGCCGCATGCTCGGACGCCGCCGCCGCGGCGCACCAGTGTCTCAAGGTGACCCACGACTGGCACTCGATATGGCTCGTTCCGTCGGCTGGAGCGCTGGTGGTGTTCATACTCTTCGCGGTGCTGTTCCGCCCGCGCGCGACCGGCGCCGGACCTGTCACCACTGAAGCCGCTCCGGCTGGAATTCCAGCCTAGGTCTCCGTAACCAAAGGGTGGGTTGATGCGTATGGATGATCGGCATCAATCCACCCGGTGATTCTATGGACGATCCTGGAAAAGTCATTGTCGCAGTCAGCTTCTTCGCTACCGTCGCAATCTCGATAAACGCCATCGTGCGCGGATCGGTGGCAATGAGAAAGCACTCCAGGCTCGGCGATCAGGAAGCGGGTCCCGTCGCCGACCAGCGTCTGGCCCGACTCGAGCAGGCAGTCGACGCGATCGCCCTCGAGGTCGAGCGGATCTCCGAGGGACAGCGGTTCACCACCCGGCTTCTGAGCGAGCAATCGCGCAGAGCATCCGAAGCGGGGTCGCGCCGATTATCTTCGAACACACCCGTCTGATTCGAGGAACGATGCCCAACCGTGGAATCCTGGTCGCCGCGCTGGTCGGACTCACTCTCACCGCGTGCGCGAAGGATGATGAGGCCGACAACAAGCCGGCCCGGACTGAGCGAGAGAAGGACAGCGTTTTCGCCAACTCGCAAATTCCCGGAGCAAGGGCCGTCAAGAAGGCGCTGAGCACCGCTGACTCGGCCTCTGCGCGCCAGGCGCGCATCGATTCGGCTCAGCAGGCTCCCTGAGCAGGTGGCATTGGGTCGCCGTTTGCATCGATAACAGTCGATGCCAGCAGCAAGCGTAGCAGCAAGGGATTTCGGCGACGAGTCGCAGCGACTTGTCGCGCCGATCGCCGCCCCTCCCGATGAAGGAGCCGAACACAAGTACCTGATCGCGTTCGCCGTGGTACTGGCGGCGCTGATGCAGGTCATCGACAGCTCCATCGTCAACGTCGCGCTTCCGGACATGATGGGCAACCTCGGCGCGAGTCTCGACGAGATCGCGTGGGTCTCCACCGGGTACATCCTGGCGAGCGTGATCATCATCCCGCTCACCGGCTGGCTCGGTGAGTTCTTCGGCCGCAAACGGTACTTCGTCGGGTCGATCGTCCTGTTCACCATAGCGAGCCTGCTTTGCGGGGCGTCGCACTCGCTCGGCGCCCTCGTGTTCTGGAGAATCATCCAGGGTCTGGGCGGTGGCGCGCTGATGACGGTCTCGCAAGCGGTTCTGTTCGAGTCATTCCCCAGACGTGAAGCCGGCATGGCGATGGCCCTGTTCGGGCTCGGCGTAATGGTGGGCCCGACGATCGGCCCGACGCTGGGGGGCTGGCTCACCGACAATTACGGCTGGCCCTGGATCTTCTACGTCAACATTCCGGTCGGCATTCTGGCGGCGGCGATGATCACCGGCTACGTGCACGACCCGGAGCACCAGCGTCGCCCGCCATCGGTCGACTACATCGGCATTGCGCTCCTCGCCGTCAGCGTCGGCTCCTTGCAGTACATGCTCGAGTACGGAGAGCGGGAGGACTGGTTCGATTCGCGCTTGATGATCGTGCTGGCCGTGACGGGCGTCGTCGGCGGAGCTGTGCTGGTGTGGCGCGAGCTTACCACCGAGCACCCGGTGATCGATTTCCGGGTTCTCAAGCACCGCCAGATGTGGGTCGGCACGCTGCTTGGCGTCGTCATGGGAGTCGGCCTCTACGCGTCGGTGTTCACCCTGCCTGTGTTCCTGCAGGGCAATCTGCGGATGACCGCGCAGCAGACGGGCATCATTTTGCTGCCCGGCGCGCTGGCGACGGCCGTCTCGATGGCCGTCGTCGGAAGACTCAGCAACAAGTTCGACCCGCGAATTCTGATCACCATGGGCGCGCTGCTTTTCGCGGTGGCGATGATCAGGCTCTCGCGCATCACCGGCGAGAGCGGCGGCGGGGATTTCTTTCTGTCGCTGATCCTGCGCGGCGCCGGCCTGGGAATGATGTTCGTTCCCCTCACCACCATCACGCTCGCCGAGCTCAGCCACCTGGAGCTGGCCCAGGGCACCGGTCTGTACAACTTCTTCCGCCAGCTCGGGGGATCGCTGGGCATCGCGGCTATCGCCACGATGCTCTCGCACTACACGGCGCAGTTCCGGGCGATTCTTGCCGAGCACATTGCCGTCGGGGACGCGACGACGATGATGAGAGTGGATATGCTGACGAGGGCGATGGTGGCGCGTGGCGCCGACCAGTTCACTGCCAGAGCCAGGGCGCTCGATCTGCTGGACCGCCAGCTCATGGGGCAGGCGAGCGTCATCGCTTACAGCAGAATCTACGTGCTGAGCGCCGCCCTCATTCTGGCGTTGATTCCACTCCTACTGCTGGTGAGGACGACCAAGGGCGCCGATGGCGTCCAGCACGTGATGGAATAGAGCCGGTTAGCGGCCGGCTCCGGCGCGACCGGTCGGCTTCGCCGGCGCTTCGGCAGCACCGCCCGCGGCGCGCGCATCGTCGGGATCGGCGAAGCTGACATCCTTTCCGCGCTGCTTCAGCATGTGGATAATGCCGACCTTGTCCGTCGCCTTCAGATACGCTTCCTGTGGCTCGACCTGCTTGGAATCGACGAGCTCGATCAGCGCGTCGTTCATCGTGATCATGCCGAGCCGCCGGGAGGTCTGAAGAACCGACGGCAGCTGGAAGGTCTTGCCTTCGCGAATCAGGTTCGAGACCGACGGCGTCGAGAGCATGATCTCGCGCGCAGCGACGCGACCGCCGCCGATCTTCTTGCAGAGCACCTGCGAGATGACACCCTTGAGCGACTCGGATAGCATGACGCGGATCTGAGCCTGGCGATCGGGCGGGAACTGGTCGATGACGCGATCGACGGTGCTGACCGCGGTCGAGGTGTGAACTGTTCCGAAGACGAGGTGTCCGGTCTCGGCTGTCTCGATCGCCATGGAGACCGTCTCCAGGTCGCGGAGCTCGCCGACCAGCACGATATCGGGATCTTCGCGGAGCGCGGCGCGGAGCGCGTGCTTGAACGACGACGTGTGCACGCCGACGTGGCGCTGCGTGATCAGGCACTTCTTGCTCTCGTGAACGAACTCGATCGGGTCCTCGATGGTGATGACGTGGTCCGATCTCGAGCGGTTGATCAGATCGATCAGCGCGCACAGCGTCGTCGATTTTCCCGAGCCGGTCGGGCCGGTGACGAGCACCAGTCCTTTCGTCAGGTGACAGAGGCGCTGCACTTCCGGGGTGATTCCCATCTGCTCGACGGTGACGACGGCGGCAGGAATGGCGCGGAACACTGCGCCGGTACCCTTGCGGTCGCGCAGCGCGTTGCCGCGGAATCTGGCGACGCCCGGGATCTCGTGGGCGAAGTCGGTGTCGTTGATCTCTTTGAACTCTTCCCGATTGTGCTCCATCATCAGCGAGGCCAGCATGGCGTCGATGTCGTCGGAGCTCAGGACCGCTTCATTGGCGATCGGCCCGATCTCGCCGCTGGCCCGGAGCAGGGGCGGCGAGCCGGCCCGCAAATGCAGGTCGGACGCCTTGTTGCTCACCAGCGTGCGGAGAAGGCTCTCGATGCGCTCGAGCGCGCGATCGCTGCCCACCGACGCGCGCGGCGCGACCGGAGTCGGGTCTGCACGGCGAGTCTCGACCTGCGCAGCCGGCTGGGCGGCCGCGGGCGGGGCGGCGGCACGCGCGGTGACGGGCTGCGACGATGTGCCGTTCGATTTGGCCGCGCTCGTCGCGGCCGACTTGGGCTCCAGACGCGCCGAAGTTTTTCCGTTCTGAACGAGGGTGACGTCGAAGGCGCCATCCGCGGACATGTACTCGAACCGAACGTTGCCCTTCGGATCGGGCGCGTGTGGCTGATTCCCGGGCGTGATCTCCCGGATGAGGGTCACGATCTGGGCGCCGGTCAGGGTCTGCTTCATCACCGGCCGCGGCGAATCCTTGATCACGACCGTCGCGATCTCGCCCTCCGAGAGAACGAGAGCGGAGCCGTTGTTCGTTACGAGCAGGTTGAGAAAGCGATCTAGCTGGGCCATATCAGTCCAGTGGACGAACGCTATCGATCAGGGAGCGATTGATCAGACGCGCTTCGTTGGATGTATACAGAGTGAGAAACCGCGAAGTGAGCGCGTTGAGATAGTCGCTGACGCGCGCGCGGTCAGGGGGTGCTTCCAGGCGAATCGATCCGAGACGGATTTCGCCGCCGACGAGCATGATCTGCAGCAGCGCAGTCGGGATCGGCCCATTGCTCGGCGCCTGATCCGACGCCTCCTCGTTGCGGGCTGCACCCACTTCGGCGACGCGCTCCTTGGCTACGAGCACGACCTCCGATGTCTCCAGCTCGAGGGGCAGAAACGGGCTGTCGGCGTTGAACAGCTCCGACACATCCTCGAACTCGAACGGCCGGTAGGACGAGAAGTGAATGAAGACGTTTCCGCGCAGCTCTTCGCCGCTTCGCATTGTGAGGATCACCGCTTTTCGAGTCGTCTCGATGCGGTATAGATTCGCGCTGTCACTTGTATAGGGCATTGGCACGCGCGATCTGGTTGGCGTGGGATGTTTCGCTCTGTAGAAAGACTCTTTTGACTCCCCCGCGTCACGTTTCTGTGCGCCCGGAAACCCGGCGCCGGCGTGAGTATTAACCCGCCAGTCCAGTCACAAACATGATGCCCGCCGCACCCTAGTGGCGGACGCACGCCCGGCGTACTTTCTCGTGTCCTCAACAACGGATCTGCGATGACCCTGGGCTTTTCCACCGCTCCACTGCCGCAGCGGAAGACGTACGACGTGTGTATTGTGGGTTCCGGCGCCGGCGGCGGAATGGCGGCTTACGCTCTGACGAAGGCCGGAGCGAACGTGCTTCTTCTCGAGGCCGGGGGCCCATGGGACAACACCAAAGACTCGGTGATGCTCAAGTGGCCGTACACTTCGCCGCGGCGAGGCGCCTCGACGCCGGATCGCCCGTTCGGCGAGTTTGACGCCTGCGTCGGCGGCTGGGAGCTCCAGGGCGAGCCCTTCACCCAGGCAGAAGGCACGGAGTTCAGATGGTGGCGGGCGAGAATGGTCGGCGGCCGCACCAATCACTGGGGTCGCATCTCGCTGCGCTTCGGTCCCGACGACTTCAAGGCGAAGAGCCGCGACGGGCTCGGTGACGACTGGCCGATCGGATACTCCGACGTCGCCCCCTATTACGATCGCGTCGACAAGCTTATCGGCGTGTTCGGCAACAACGACAACCTCCCGAACCATCCGGGCGGATATTTTCTGCCGCCGCCGAAGCCGCGCTGCTACGAGCTGATGATCAAGGATGCGGCTGACCGTCTGAACATCACTTGCGTCGCGTCACGGCTTTCCATTCTCACGAAGGCCCACAACGGGCGCATGGCCTGTCACTACTGCGGCCAGTGCAATCGCGGCTGCAGAACCAATTCGAACTTCTCCTCGACGAACGTGTTGATCGCGCCCGCGCTCGAGACGGGTCGCCTGACTCTCATCACCAATGCAATGGCGCACGAGGTGACTCTCAACAACCGCGGGCTTGCCAGCGGGGTCACCTACATCGACACCAAGACCGGAGCGGAGAGACACGCCAACGCCAGCGTCGTGGTGCTTGCGGCCAGCGCCTGCGAGACGGCGCGGCTGCTCCTCAACTCGAAGTCCCCGAAATTTCCCAACGGTCTCGCCAACACCAGCGGGGTGGTCGGCAAATACCTCACCGACACCACCGGCACCGACGTCGCCGGATTCATTCCGAAAATGGTCGATCACGTTCCGCACAACGAGGATGGCGTGGGCGGGCTGCACGTCTACACGCCGTGGTGGGTCGACAACAGGAAGCTCGACTTCCCGCGTGGATACCACATCGAGTACGGCGGCGGGTTCACCGGTCCACCGAGCTACGGGTTCATGGGCGGCATCCAGCGGTATCCGTCCGGTGGCGGCTACGGGAAGTCGCTCAAGGAAGACTACCGTCGCTACGCCGGCTCGTCGGTCTACATGTCGGGTCGCGGCGAGATGATTCCGAACGACAAGAGCTACTGCGAGATAGATCCCGTGGTGAAGGACAAATACGGCATTCCGGTGCTGCGCTTCCACTGGGAGTGGAGCGACTACGAGTACAACCAGGTTCGCCACATGCAGCAGACTTTCCGCTCGATCGTGGAAGAGATGGGCGGACAGGTTTTCAGCGCAATGCCGCCGCGCGACAAAGGCTACGGCATTGCAAGAGGCGGCGAGATCATCCATGAGCTCGGTACCACGCGGATGGGTGCTGATCCGTCCAGGTCCGTGGTCGATCCCAACTGCCGCGCCCACGACGTGAAGAACCTGTTCGTCACTGACGGGGGCCCGTTCGTTTCGCAGGCGGACAAGAACCCAACCTGGACAATTCTGGCGCTCTCGATGCGCACCAGCGACTTCATCGCCGCGGAACGGAAGAGGGGGACACTCTGATGCAGGACGACAACGGAAACGTCGTGAAAGACGAGACGGCGCGCGACACGGGCTCGAATGGGAAGGAGATCAGCCGGCGCGATGCCGTGCAGCTGCTTGCCTCGATCCCGGTCGCCGCTTTCCTCAAGTGGCCCACGGCGGAACACGGCAGGATTAGGGGGCTCGTCGACGACGCACTGCGTGCCGCGGCGGAGGGAGTCCCATTCGCTCCCAAGTTCTTCACCACCGCGGAATACAAAACGGTGGGAGTCCTCGCCGACATGATCATTCCGCGCGACGACCGGTCCGGAAGCGCTACCGATGCCGGCGTTCCGGAGTTCATGGACTTCACCATGGCCGATCGACCCAGCAGTCAGAAATGGATGCGCGACGGTCTGGCCTGGCTGGATGCGCAATCGACGTCGAGATTCGGAAAAGCGTTCGCCGGCGCGACGCAGACGCAGCGCGAGGCGATCCTCAACGACATCGCCTGGCCCGCGCGAGCTCCGGCCGCCATGGCGGACGGCGTGGCATTTTTCAATCGCTTCCGTGACCTGACCGCGACAGGATTCTGGTCCAGCGAGATCGGCGTCAAGGATCTCAAGTACATGGGGAACGTCTTCAACCCCAATTGGGACGGCTGTCCGCCGGCGGCGCTCCAGAAGCTCGGCGTCAATTACTCGAAGTTCGATCGCAGCAAGCTTCGACTGACCCCGCCAACTACCTGATACTGAACTCCTCCAGCAAAAAAAATGACTGAACGTCTCGGCATCGGTTTCGTAGGAAGCGGCTTCAATGCCCGCTTCCACATCCAGTCCCTGACCTCCGTACGCGAGATCGACGTGCGCGGCGTCTGGAGTCCCAACGAAAAGAACGCCGCTTCCTCGGCGGCCCTTGCTCGGGAGCTCGACGTCGGCGAGGCGCGGCCATACAAGTCGATCCGCGACATGGTGGCCGATCCGGCGATCAACGCGCTGTGGCTATGCGGTCCCAACCAGGCGAGGATCGCCAACATCGAGGAGATCGTCGCCGCCATCAAGGACGGCGCCGGCACCCTGCGCGGGCTCGCCTGCGAGAAGCCGCTCGCGCGCAACGTCGCTGAAGCGAAGAAGGTCGTGGATCTTACCCGGAGCGTCGGTCTCAGCACCGGCTATCTCGAGAATCAGCTTTTCGCACCGGACATCACCCGCGGGCGGGAGCTCATATGGGCCCGCGGCGCGTCGTTGACCGGCCGCCCTTACCTGGCCCGTGCCGCCGAGGAGCACAGCGGGCCGCACATGCCGTGGTTCTGGCAGGGCTCGCTCCAGGGCGGTGGCGTTCTCAACGACATGATGTGTCACTCTGTGGAGGTCGTGCGGCAGCTTCTCACCAAGCCGGGCTCCCCGCGCAGCTCGATCAAGCCGGTCCGGATCAGCGCCCATATCGCATCGCTCAAGTGGTCGCGTCCCCACTACGCCAAGCTGTTGTCCGAGACGATGGGCAAGGAAGTCGACTACACCAGGCGCCCGTCGGAGGATTTCGCCCGCGCCACCATCGAGTACGAATCGGAGGAAGGCGAGCCGCTCGTCGGCGAGGTCACGACATCATGGAGCTTCATTGGCGCGGGTCTCAGGCTTTCCGCCGAGCTGCTCGGGCCCGAATACTCGATGTCGTGGAACACCCTCGACTCGAGTCTGAAAATGTTCTTCAGCCGCGAGGTCAGAGGCAAAGCGGGCGAAGACCTCGTGGAGAAGCAAAACGCCGAGATGGGACTGATGCCGGTGGTGGCTGAAGAGGCGTCGGTTTATGGCTACAGCGCCGAGAACAGGCACATGGCCCGGGCATTCCTGAAAGGGGAGAAGCCGATGCTCACTTTCGAGGACGGCTACGAGGTCGTGAAGATCCTGATGGCCGCCTATATGAGCGCCGAGTCGGGGCAGACCCTCGAGTTCCCGCCGAAGGGTCTGGAGAGCTTCGTCCCCGCCATCGCCAAGGGCACCTGGAACCCGAGGGCCTAGCTAACGGATGAGCTTGACCCCATTATTCACGGGGTCAACGGGGATGGCACAGCCAATGCTTACTGTTGAGGTTGGCCATCTTCGGGAAAACCAAAAAATGAAAATCTCTCGTCCGACACTCAGTTTCGTCCTCATCGCCGCCCTCTCCGCCTGCGCCGCGGAGCGCGCCGTCGCCCCGCAAAGCCCCACAGCTCCGTCGGCCAATGTCGTGTCCCAGGCCATGACCGAGGTCCCGCTCCTCTACGTCGTCGACGGCGTGCGGCTCCAGCGCGATCAGGTTCCGACACTCACCAGCGATCAGATCGCCTCGGTAACCGTGGTCAAGGGTCATACGGCGCTCAAGGAGTACGGGCCCGACGCGTCGTACGGGGTCGTTCTGATCACGACCAAGGCAGCGAGCGCTCCGCGAAGCTGAGCTCCTCGCCAGCATTACTAGCGATAACAAGAAGGGCGTCCCGAAGGACGCCCTTTTGTTTTTCGCCGATCAGGATTTCGATCGTCCAGAGTGGGAGTTCCGGCCGCCCTTCCGCATTGGCTCGTGGTTCTCGCCCTTCCCGTATCCGCTGCCGCCGGGCTTCTCGCCTCCACCGTGGACCTTGTTGACGGTGGCCCAGGCCCGTCGCTCGGCTTCGTCCTTAGAGACGCCTCGATCCTCGTAGCCCTCTTCGATGTGCTCGGCCTGGCGCTTCTCTTTGTCCGTGTATTTCGATTTGTCGCCGCGTGGCATTTTCGCCTCCTGTTTGATGAGATCAGACCGTGCAGGTGCCGTACCGGCGCGACGCCTTGTCGAGGCGTGGTGGCAGAGCGTCGATCCGCACCGCATCTTCATGGAGAATGAGCACCCGATGAGCTCGCCCTTCGAGCGCCCCGCGCCCGGGAGACTGCCGCCGCTCCCGCGATCCTTTCGACGCTTCGTCATCGGACTCGTCGCCGCATTCTTTGGCGCATTCATCGTCATTCCGTGGCTGGCGTCTTTCGTCACGGACTGGCTGTGGTTCGACCAGGTGGGGTATCAAACGGTTTTTCTCCGCTCTCTGGTATGGCGAGCGGGCTTGTTCGTGGTCGGCGGCGCGCTGGCCTTCGGGTACTTCTACGGAAATGTTCGCATCGCCCGCGGCGGCGGCACCGGCTTCCCCGTGCTTTACGTGAATCGCGGTGATGGGGTCACAGTCGACCTTTCACGGACCTTCACCAAGCTTTTCTTTCCGGCCGCGTTGCTGCTGTCGTTCCTGACCGCCGTCTCGCTCTCGGCGTGGTGGCTCACCGTGCTGCGGGGTTTCAACGGCGTCGAGGTCGGCACCCGCGACCCGCTCTTCGGCCGCGACCTGTCGTTCTATTTGTTCCGGCTGCCCCTCCTGTCGGGCGTGCTCGGAACACTGATAACGCTGACGGTCTTGTCGACCATCGCCGCAGCGGCGATGTACTGGCTTCGCAACGATGTGGTGTTGCCACCGCGCCGGGCGTCCGCCAAGCCACGGGCGTCGCGCCACCTCGGGGCGCTGCTGGCACTTATGTTCGTGCTCATCGCCATCAGACTCTGGATTGTGGGCGGGTCCAGTCTGCTCTATTCGACCACTGGTCCGCTTCTGGGCGCCAGTTACACCGACATCCACGTCGCGCTTCCCGGAGTCTACGTGAGCGTGGTCGCCGCGCTGATCTCTGCGGCGTGGGTGATCTACGGCATCATTCGAGACCGGCTCGTCTGGTCGGCGGTGCTCGCCATCGCATTCTACGCGGTGGTGAGCGTGCTCGCCCGCGGAGTGGTACCGGGCCTCTATCAGAAGCTCGTCGTCTCGCCCAACGAGCTCAATCGCGAAACGCCGTATCTGCGCGTTCACATCGACGCGACGCGGAAGGCGTGGGGACTCGACAAAGTGGAGGAAAGGTCGCTTTCCGGCGAGGTGCAGCTGTCGATGGCCGACATCAAGCGCAACGCTGCCACCGTCGACAACGTCCGGCTTTGGGAGCGTGACCTGCTGATGCAGACCCTCAAGCAGCTCCAGGAAATACGCACCTACTATGACTTCGTCTCGGTCGACGACGACCGCTACACGATCAATGGAAGCTACCGCCAGGTGCACATCGCGGCCCGGGAGCTCAACTCGGAGTCTTTGCCGACCCGCACTTTTATCAACGAGCGGCTGACTTTTACCCACGGCATGGGCGTTACGATGGCGCCCGTCAATCAGGTGACGAGCGAAGGCCTGCCGGTGCTGTTCATCAAGGATCTGCCGCCCGTCTCCGACATCTCCCTCAAGCTCACGCGACCGCAGATCTACTACGGAGAGCTGACGGACGAATATGTCTTCGTCGGGACGAGACAGAAGGAATTCGACTACCCGGCCGGCGAGACCAACAACTACACGACCTACCGGGGGCGCGGCGGAGTGCCGATCGGCTCGTTCCTGCGGCGCCTGCTCTACGCCTTCCAGTTCGGATCCCTCAAGATCCTGCTCTCCGACGACATCCAGGATCAGGCGCGCGTCCTCTACCGCCGAAACATCATGGATCGCGCGACGACGGCGCTGCCGTTTCTCGACTTCGATCGCGATCCCTATCTCATCATCACCGATGCCGGGCAGCTGAAATGGATGCTGGACGCCTACACAACCAGCGACAGCTATCCGTATTCCCAGCGGGCCGCCGACGGAACGAATTACATGCGCAACAGCGTCAAGGTGGTCATCGACGCGTACGATGGAACCGTCGACGCTTTCATGGCCGACCCCAACGACCCCGTGATCAAGACTTACGCGCGGATCTTTCCGGGCATCTTCAAGCCGATGTCGCAGATGCCGGCCGATGTACTTCGCCACATCCGCTATCCGGGCGATCTGTTCCGGATTCAGACGGCGCTCCACGGCACGTATCACATGACGGAACCCGACGCATTCTACCACCGCGAGGATCAATGGCAGATTCCCGCCGCCATCGGCAAGCCGACCAACGAGAATCCGTTCATGCGACACATCATCATGAGGCTTCCCGGTGAGACGACTCCGGAATTCATCTTCATGACGCCGTTCACACCCCGCGGGAAGGACAATCTTGCGGCGTGGATGGTGGCGCGGATGGACGGCGCGAACTACGGTAAGCTATCGGTCTATCGATTCCCCAAGCAGAGCCTCGTCTATGGTCCGAAGCAGATCGCCAACCGGATAAATCAGGACACCGACATCTCGCGCCAGCTGACTCTCTGGGATCAGCGCGGCTCGGAGGTGATTCGCGGCGAGCTGTTGGTGATCCCGATCGAGGAGTCGCTGATCTATGTGCAGCCGATTTATCTGCGCGCCGAAGGTGGCAGCATTCCCGAGCTGAAGCGCGTGGTGGTGGCGCACGAGAATCGGGTCGTGATGGGCGAGACCTTGGAGGAAGGATTGAACGCATTGTTCGGCCCGGGTGCGGCCTCACAGACTGCGACCAGCGTCCAGGATTCACTCAGCACCCTGGGAGCGGAGCCGGCAGTCGTCGGTGGCGGGGCTGCCCTGCCGTCGGTACCAGCGCCGCCGCCGTCGGGCCCGGTGTCGGATCTCCTCCGCCAGGCTCAGACGCACTACGATCGCGCGATCGCCGCGCAGCGCGCCGGCAACTGGGCCGATTACGGCAGGGAGATCGACCAGCTCGGCGCCGCACTGCGTGCGCTCAGCGCTGCCAAACACTGAAGCCTGACGCGGATTCACCGCGCCGGAACGTCAGGTCGAGCGCTTCAGAAATTCCTGGACGGCCTTGCGATAGCTGCGGCCAGTCGTGATGCGCTTGCCGTTTCTGAGAATGAGGAGCTGATCACCCTGATCGAAGGGCTGGGCCTCGCGGACCTGCGCGGTGTTGACGATGGTCGAGCGATGCACTCGCAGGAATCTGTTGTGCGGAAGACGGGCTTCGAGCTTGCTTAGCGGCTCCCGGACATCGTAGGCGACTTCGGCGAGGTGAATCCTCGCCAGATCGTCGCGCGCCTGGATCCAGTAGATCTCATCGGGATCCAGGAACAGAATCTTCCCGTTCACCTTGACTCCGATGCGGTTGTTCTGGGAGTCGAGCTGGCCGACGTACTTGAGAAGCGCGCTGAGCTGTGACGAGACGCCCGATTGGGGCGATTCACGAAGACGCTTCTTGGCGCGATCCAGTGTCTGATGGAACCGGACATGATCGACGGGCTTGAGCAGATAGTCGAGAGCGCCGAACTCGAAGGCCGACACCGCGTAGTCGTCGAAGGCGGTGACGAAGATGACGGGCGGCATCTTGTCCGTCCCCACTTCGGTGATGACATCGAAGCCGTCGAGCTCCGGCATCTGGACATCGAGGAACACCAGGTCGGGATGCTGGGCCCGAATCGCCGCCACCGCCTCGAGTCCGTTCTGACATTCCCCGACGACCTCCATCCCGGAGACGTGGGCGAGCAGGGAACACAGCCGCTGCCGCGCCAATGGCTCGTCGTCGATCACCAGCACCCGCAGAGACTGCTCGATCATGACTGGCCTGCCGTTGCGAGATTGCCTTCCATGTGGGCGCCGTTACGATGAGGTGACGCCCGTCCAAGCTTGAATGGGATCGTGATTCTCACTGCGTAGCCACCCTCGTCGCGCGGTCCGCTCTCGAACTCGTGGTTTTCGCCGTAGAGATGGATGAGACGCGTAATCGTGTTGGTAAGGCCGAGCCCGGTGCCGCGAGAGCGCTCGCGCGACCGCCGCGCCCGCACCCCCACCCCGTCATCGAGGATACTAATCGAGAGCTTGTCGCCAAGGCGACGGGCCGTCACCTGGACGTAGCCGGCTCCCGCGCGCGGACTGATTCCGTGACGGATCGCGTTCTCGACCAGCGGCTGCAGCAGGAGGCTTGGAACGAGCGCTGCCCGCACCCCATCCTCGATGTTGCACGTTACCGTCAGCCGGTCCTGGAACCTCACGCGTTGGATCGCCACGTATCGATCGAGCAGACCGAGCTCGCGCTCGAGCGGAACCTCCTGCTCGCTCGACGTCGATAACACGAGCCGGAGGAAGTCGCTCAGCTCCGACACCATGCGTTCCGCAGCCGGCGGATCGGTGGCGATCAGCGCCATTGCGCTATTCAGGGCGTTGAACAGGAAATGCGGATTGAGCTGCAGCTTGAGCGTGTCGAGCTCCGACTGAACCAGTCTCGTCACTACGCGCTGGCGCTCGGCGGATTCCTTGCTTGCTTCCCGCACCAGGTGCTCGACCCAGGACGTCGCGTAGGTGGAGACGAAACCGAAAACCCCGAGGAGAATCAGCTTGGCCGCTTCATCGAGGGGTGTGACGCGCGCCTGCTGAATGGCATCGATCGGATTGACCACCACCGGCACGCGCCCCGACGCCCACAGCCACGCGAGGAGGGCGGCATACTCGAGGAACGCCAGCGCGGAAATGAACGCCGCTTTTCTCACGGACGATGCGACCGGGCGGCCGGCCAGCACCACGAAGTACATGAGGAATATCGGAGACCTGACGGCCAGCACCCCGGATTGGGCCACGGCATAGCCGCCGATGATGGCGCTGACGGCGGTGATATCCACGACCGGGTTGACGGCCGACAACCAGTCGGGAAGCTCCTCACGCCGGTACCAGATCAAATACTGCGCGACAGTCCAGACCAGCACCGGCGCCAGGATCAATACGTTCGCCGTGTTGAGCGCGCGTGACAGGTGGGGCGCGTACATCAGCGCCGATACCGTCAACAGGAAGACGACGGCGGCCCGGAGACCATTGAGAATCCGCTCCGCCCTGTCTCGCCGGAGGCGAAGACTTTGAGGAGGCGCGAACCCGGACGTGGCGAAGAGCTGCATCAAATGAATTTGCCTGGAGCGAGGTGGCTGGGGTAGCAGGCCGACGAGGTACCTGCTACCCCCGACGCCGGTTTAGTGCTGCTTGCCGTCGTCGTTGCCGTTATTTCCCGCCGGCTGCGTAGAAAGTATGCGCCGCCCGACTGCCGACGAGTCATCGAGAGGCGGAGGAACCCGCGCGCGGGGCGAGCGGCGCATTGCGCGCGGTGAAGGACGTTTCGTGGGTGGGTGGCGCGCGTGGCGCGGTGCCTGCGAGTGTCTGAAATCATGTCGGAATCCGCGACTTCCCCGGGCTCGATCGAGCAGAAAATCGTTCTTACGCTCGTG
>DASXGU010000004.1:0-3400 GCA_036488915.1 Gemmatimonadaceae bacterium
GGCCCGACCGGCGTGGAGCTCAGCGGAGCCTTTCCTTACATCGCGAAGAAGGCGCTGGGTCCGGACTTCAGAAGAATCGATACATCGAAGACGCGGGTGGTTCTCGTGGAAGCGGGCCCGAGGATTCTGCCGAGCTTCCCCGAAAGCCTGGCGGCGCGCGCGGCGCGCGACCTGGGCGAGCTGGGTGTCGAGGTGAGGGTGAATTCAGCGGTGACGCGGGTGGGCCCGGACGGCATCTCGATAGGCAGCGAGACGATTCGCGCGAAGACGGCGTTCTGGGCGGCGGGCAACGATGCGTCGCCGATTGGAAAATTTCTCGATGCGCCTCTGGACCGCGCTGGGAGAATTCAGGTCGATCCCGATCTGTCGGTGCCGGGCCATCCCGAGATTTTCGTGGTGGGTGATCTGGCGGCGTTGATGCAGGACGGGCGACTCGTGCCCGGAGTCGGACCGGCTGCCATTCAGGAAGGCGCATTCGCCGGCAAGACGATTCTGCACGAGCTGAATCGTCTGCCGCGAAAGAGTTTTCACTACCGCAACAAGGGTGACCTCGCGACGATCGGCCGCTCGCGCGCGATAGCGGATTTCGGGCGGGTGAGATTTGCCGGCCGGCTGGCGTGGTTCCTCTGGCTGTTCGTCCACATCATGTATCTGGTCGGATTCCGCAACCGCGTGGTCGTGCTGTACGAGTGGGCGTACGCGTACTTCACCAATCAGGCCGGCGTGCGGCTGATCACCGACGTGGTGAGGTACGCTCGCCCCGTCTGAGCAGGTCCAGAGACTCGCGGCGGGCATATCCCCGACTCGGGAAGCCGCCGTCGAATCCGATTCGGCGTCAGATTCTTGTGGTGAGTTGGCGGGATTCGTACTAATGTCTTTGGGCCGATCATGTCTTCTACTTCGAGGATCCGTCAATGGGGACGAATACAGATGCCGTCAACGAATTAGAGCCGGCACCCGCGAAGGTGAGTCTGTGGGAGGATTTTGTCGACATTTTCTACGCGCCGTCATCGGTCTTCGCTCGCCGGGCTGACGGAAAATTCGGCCTGCCGCTGCTGATTCTGGTGGTCGCCTGCGTCATCCTGTACTTCCTCACCAGGAACGCGATGCAGCCAATCATGGATGCGGAGTTTGCGCGCCAGTCCGCCGCTGCGCTGCGCAAGAATCCTAGTCTTACCGCGGAGCAGCTGGCGACCGGCCGCGGCTTCTTCGAGAAGCTGGCGCCGATCTTCGTCGCGATCGTGATAACGATCAGCGCGCTCGGGACGGGGCTCGTTCTATGGCTGGTGGGAAAGCTGTTCGACGCCAAGGAGTCCGTCGCGGTAGCGATGACGATCGCCGTCTACGCAGCGGTGCCGCGGATCCTTCAGTTCCTGGTCCAGGGTGCTCAGGCGCTGATCATGAGTCCCGACAGTCTCAATGCCACCAACAGCGTCGCGCTCAACCTCGCGCGCTTCATGGATCCGGATAAGACGTCGCCGATACTCATCGCACTGGGCAGCCGGGTCGACGTGTTCACGATCTGGATCACGGTGCTGCTTGGCATCGGACTTCACGTGCTGGGGAAAATTCCGAAGCGGCAAGCCTACATCGCCGCGGGGATTACATGGCTTATCGGGGCGATCCCGGTGGTTTTCGGGGCGCTGCGCGCGGCTTGATTCTTCCTAGCTCGCGACCCGAAGCTCCGCCTTCCTGCCGTCGTCTATTCCGTAACCGAGCGCGATGGTGGCCAGTACGAGGCCGGCGGACGTGAACATCGGGACGGTGTGGCCGAAATGGTCATAGGAGAATCCGGCCCAGAGCGGAACGAGGACGCGCGACAATCCACCGAAGGTCTGTTGCACTCCCATGTATAGCCCGCGCTCGCGGCTCGAGATCACCCGCGATAGCATGGACGTCACGCACGGAAAAGTGAAAGCCGTGCCAAGCGGAATGAGCGCCACCGCGATGGCCAGGCTGACGTAGCCGCGAGCGAGTGGCAGCGTACCCAGTCCGGTGGCAAGCAAAGAAAGACCGATGCGCGAGAGCTGCGCTTCGCCGAAGCGGTCGACCATCCGGCCCAGAATGCCGGCGCGGGTCACCACCGAGATCGCGCCGACGTAAGTGTAGAAGATCCAGATATTGTCCTTTCCCACTCCAAAGCTGTCGGCGAGGAAAAGCGCCAGGATCGCCATCAATCCCGAGAACGCGCCCATCGCGATCGAATAGATCCAGATCAGCCGCGGTGCCGGCTCGGCCGGATGACTGATCACCCTGGCGATGACGGTGCGTGAGGCGCGCGGCTTCTTGTCGTGCGCCTCGCTCATGTCGCGCGATTCGCGCAGGAATCGCCACGCGAAGAAGATGTTGATGGCGCACAGCGAAGCGGCCGCCAGCCCGGGGCCGCGCGAGCCGAACTTGAGTGCCGCCGAGCCGAGCGCTGGGCCGATCGCTACGCCGACGTTGGTCGCCGCCGAGAGCCAACCGAGCGCCTTGGCGCGACTGTCGGGCTCGACGGAATCGGCCACGTAAGCCTGGATCACGCCGACCGTTCCCCCGCCCGCGCCCTGAACCAGTCGGGACAGCAACAGCAGCCAGATCGTATGCGCAAAAGCAAATACGATGTAGGCGATGCCGGCGGAAGTGAGTCCGACCAGCAGGGCCGGCCGGCGGCCGTACTTGTCGGAGAGCCTCCCCCACAGTGGCGCGCTCAACAGCTGCGCAGCCGTGAACGCGCCCATCAGGATCGCCACCACCAGCGCGCCGCCGCCCATATCGCGCGCGTAGAAGGGCAGCAGCGGGATGATCATCAGCAACCCAACCATGTCCACGAAGTTCGTGATTATCAGCACGAACAGCTTGGCGTTGGCGACGCGCGAGAGGTGGCCCCGCACCACGGAGCGCATCAGGCTTCGACTCTACCCAATGCCGCCGGCGGGACCGCGCGCCCGACCACTCCTGCCAGGGCGATGATCGTCAGCACGTACGGGATCATCTCGATGAACTGCGAGGGGATGGCGTGGGCTCCCTGCAGCTGGATCTGCAGCGTCTCGGCGGCGGCGAACAGGAGACACGCAAAGGCGGCGCGGACGGGATCCCATCTACCGAAAATAACGGCGGAGATGGCGATGAAGCCGCGACCTGCCGTCATCTGATCAGTGAACTGATGCTGGTCGAGCGCGAGGTAGACACCACCCAGCGCGGCGAGGACTCCCGAGATTGCCACTGCGATGTAGCGGACGCGCGTGACGCTCACGCCGACGCTCTCCGCAGCCTCGGGATGCTCGCCTGCGGCCCGGACGCGCAGACCGAAAGGTGTGTGGTAGATCACGAATGCGACGGCCGGCGCCACCAGCAATCCGAGCCAGAGCAGAGGATTGTCGAAGCCCGCCACGCTCATGTTGCCGCCGAAGCCGGCCAC
>DASXGU010000011.1:0-4519 GCA_036488915.1 Gemmatimonadaceae bacterium
GGGATGAGAAGGACTTGCACCGGCGAAGCGGCGTTCCCCGCAGTGGCATCGATGACAGTGGTGGAATTTCCGCCGGCGCCCCAGGTCGAGGCCGGAAGCGACCGGTCGTAATAGAACATCAAGTGCGGCATCCAGTTATGAGGAGTCTCGTCCTGAAGATACTGTTGCGGCGAGGTCATGTACGCCATCGCTCCAGCGGCCGGCACCGTGAACTCATGGGATGCATAGGCCATCCCGGTGCGGGTCTGGATGTCGGTCAGACTCATTCCCGCCAGGATCCACTCGGCGCGTTTGAGCATCCCGGGCAAGATCGTGCGCACGGCGGGCGGGGTGAGGCAGTGAGGGGCTCGAATCTTCGGGTTCCAGAAGTCCGGATCGCCAATCGTGCCCGCGAATGATCGCAACACCAGACAAGTGAATCCATTCGCGCCGTGACTCGCTTCCACAAAGCCTGTTCTGGTCAGCACGAGCACCGTCGCCGAGTCGGAGACCGAGGCGGGAGCCGCACTCCTGGCTAGCGCGACCTCGGCGGCCCGATCGGAGATCAGGTACGGTGTGAAGTCACGGGGCTGCTGCGCATCCGCGATGCGGACGAACAGGAAGGCAGCGGCGGCCAGTTTCTGGATCAGCATAGTCACTCCTTGTTGGTCAGTGATTCAAAGTTGAGATAACTATCCGGTCTTCAAAGGCCCAGCGGCCTTGTACGTATTGAGGATGACGCCGGCCGGGGTTGCCTGGGTTTTGACGAGCTTGAATGAGCGCGCAGGAGTTCCCTCAGCAAAGAAGCGCTTCCCGGTGCCGAGCAGCACCGGAGAGACGATCAGCACGACTTCGTCTGCAAGCCCATGCTCGAGCAGTGTCGATGTCAGCGTGGAGCTACCCGACAGGACAAGGCTCGGGCCGTCCTGCGACTTGATGCGTCGAACGCCCTCGACGAGGTCCGGTCCAACGCCCTCGAACGGCGCCCATGCAAGAGTTTCAGGACGGTGGGTAACGACATATTTCTTTGCCGCGTTGAGGCGGTCACCTATTGGACTGCTGACCGCCTTTGGCCAGAAACCGGACCACATGTCGTAGGTGCGGCGGCCGAGGAGCAGATCGAAGCGCTCGCCGTGCGCGGCCGTGACTGCGTCGCGACCTGCGGCGGTACGATAGGGCGCGGTCCAGTCGGTGTAGGGGAAGGCGTTGTCATCGGCCGAGTGCTGGATCACGCCGTCAAGCGAGATGTGCTCGATGATTTTGAGCGTTCTCATTTGATCTTCACCTTGCCAATGATCATGAAACGCATTGTTCTCTCCTGATTTCGGTTCGTGTCGTTGCCGGGTTCTTCGAGGGCTCACTAACGCGTCGAACGAGACCGGTCAGAATCGACACGAAGTTCGAGAATGCCGTAAAAGGGTGGGCTGAGCCCAATTTGATCGAGGTCAGTAGTGCGACAGCGATGTTCGGTTCAACGCCGCCTGCACGAGCGTTCCGGCGTACGCGTTCGCGTCGTTTGCGGGCGTCGTGAAGGTCATTCCGCGCCGCCACTCTTCGGGCGCCTCCGGATGAACGCCGATCAGAATTACCCATCCCCGACCCGAGGTCCCTTCGACCACGGCGGGCGTTCCGTCGGGATACTTCCCCACGACGTCGCCCCAGCCTGTGAGCTCCGGGCCATCCTCCCAATAGTGCTCGATCGGCGAGCCGTCCACGCCGGCAACCGCGACGGCAGCTTTATGGAATCCCCGGTTTTCGGCGCCGTAGAACCCGAACCGCACGCCCGAGGTAAGATCGAGACCGTTGTAGTAGCCACGCCCATCGCCGGCCAGGAACGCTCCCGCGCAGATGCCCAGATAGCTCACGCCACCCTGCACAGCGTCGTGAATCTTTACTGTAGTGCGACGTGTGAGGCTGGCGCTCATGTCGATGAAGTTTCCCCCCGGAACGATTATCAGGCGGAACGCCTCGAGGCGGGACGGGGTCATGAGGTTCAGCTGAGGGGACGTCGCGGTGCTGTATTCTAGGTGTTCGTGGTCGAGGATTCGCTCGACGGCCGCCACGTCTCCGGGCGACGTTCCGTTGCCGGCGAAAAGAAGAATGGGAGCGTGATTGCCCGGAACCGGCGGATCGCAGGCGGTCAGAGCAAAGGAAAGAAGCAGGACCCGCGCGGAAAAACGAGAATTATCCGACATCCATTGGGTTCGGCAGCTCCAGCCACGCCGCCCTTTAGGCTCTGACCGCGATCGGCCTAAGAATTGGAGAGCAGCTTCGCTGCACGCTGTGCGATCGCCTCGAATTGTCGCTTGCGCTCGCCGGCCCACGCAGGCGTCCGAACCAGGTTGGCGCCGACGAACGCGAGCAGCGCCATACCGCCGAACACGCCGACGACCATGAGCGCCTTTCCCGTCTTGCCAGAGGCAGCGAGCACTGCGCCCATGAGCGCCGCCATGGCGCCCAGCAGGAACCCAAGCCCGTTGAGGGCCACGGCGTCGTCCTTCAGCGTGCTGAGACGGACCTGTTCGCCATGCTCGGTAGGCTCGACTGATATGTGCAGTCTGCCGTTGGACCATTCGCGGAGCCCGCCGGAAGTGGTCGCGCGGCCCTGTGCTGCGAACTCAGTCCGGAATTCAGAGATCAGTCGCTCCCACTCCCGATCCGTGGGGGCGCGCGGAAGCTCGACCACCAGCGACACTGCGATCGGCAGTCCGAAGGATCGCCGCACAGTCGCCGACGTGCCGCGGGCGTCGAGCCTCTCGGCAGCCTGCGCGACTCGCGCCGGCTCGATGCCCACTTCCTGGCCGATGCGCTGGAGCTCATCGTGGGTTGTCATCGTGGTCGATTATACCGGGCGCGCCTCAGCCGCGCCACCGTCCCTGTAACGGCAATCTTCATGGGACGCAGACCGCTTCAGCTGGCCATGCTCCCATCAGCATCGGCTGAAATGGAAAGACCTCACCGGGACAATACTTAGGTATTGACCTTAGTATTGTCCGATGGTAGAATGCTTCCAGTAGATCGGTTAACCCAACCATGGACCGGTGTTGAATGGCTCAATCCGCCCTCGCTGACGGTGTTTTTCATGCCTTGTCCAATTCGACGCGGCGAAAAGTCCTGGAGCAGCTGTCGGTCGGACCAGCCACGGTCGGCGAGCTGGCGGCGCCGTTCGACATGAAGCTCCCGTCGTTCGTGCAGCACCTGTCGGTGCTCGAACGGAGCCGGCTGGTGAGATCCAAAAAACGCGGGCGGGTGCGGACGTATGAAATCGCGCCCGAAAGGCTCGAGGTCGTCGAGGACTGGCTGACCGCGCGACGTCAGTTGTGGGAAGGCCGACTGGACAGGTTCGACCAATACGTCAAACAACTCAAGGAGAAGGAATGACAACCATGACCGAGCAATTCACATTCAACCCGAAACTCGATTTCGCCATCGAACGGTTCATCGACGCCCCCACGCGGCTCGTCTGGGAAGCGTTGACGAAACCGGAGCATCTCAAGGAGTGGTACATGCCCAGGGCGTGGGGGCGTGTGGCGCGAACCGAAATGGACGTGCGGCCCGGCGGCATCTTCAGCATCGACATCGCAGTGGCAAACGGCCCGGAGGTTCCCAACCTCGGCTGTTTCCTGGAAGTCATTCCGATGGAGCGACTCGTGTGGACGTCAATGCTGTTTCCCGGCTATCGTCCGGCCGTCTTCGACGACATCCCGATCACCGCCATCATTACGATGGAAAGTGTGGGAACCGGCACTCGCTACGTCTTCACGGCGCTGCACCGGGATGAAGGCGACCTCGAGAAAAACAAAGAGTCCGGTTTCTACCAGGGTACCGAGATCGCCGTCGATCAGTTCGTGGAGCACGTGATGGCGATGAAGTAGCTGTCGCGATATTCCTAGAACCGCCACTCCCTGATCAGGAACGCACCGAACGCGCTCGTCGTCGCGATGTTCTGGTCGCGCGACAACGTCGGCTCACGAAGCAGATAGCGCGTGTCGATGCCGGTCTCGAGCCTGTACCCCTGAGTTCCGCCAAACCGGTGGACCAGCTGCACACCAGGCCGCCTCAAAGCCTGCGGGTCGAGCGGTGACTGCACCGCCACGAAAGTGTGCGACCGGATGTACTTGCCGAACTCGAACTGCGTCGCCCGCAAGAAGTTGCCGACGTCGGTCTGGACGTCCGCCGGCGTGATCGTGAACACGTCGGCGCCGAGCGACCGCGCGGCGCTGCCGGCCAGCTGGTCGGCCATCACACCCAGCGCCACGCCGGCCAGCTGACGGCTGGCCAACGCGGCGCCGCGGCCGACCAGGTTTCCGCTTCCACCGTTCGTCAAGCCGGATCCTTCCAGCTGTAGCAGCGACGACGACGAGCGCCCAAACGCCAGATAACTGAGCAGGTCGTTCTGCGTAATCGGAGGTTGCGCGTCGCTCGTCAGCGAGATGTTCGGCGTATGCAGCGTTCCACCGACTACGATCTGAATGTTGATCGCTTCGCGATTGGGCTCCTTTACCTCGTATTCCGCCGTCCCCTGCAGCGTCGGGTTGAG
>DASXGU010000041.1:0-22028 GCA_036488915.1 Gemmatimonadaceae bacterium
GGAACGGGCGGGATCCCGGCACAGCGAGCCCCACTGCCTCCGAGTACTTGAGGTAGGTCTCGATCGATGCCACCACAATGCGAGCTTCGACCGTCACGAGGTCGATGCCAACCAGGGAGACACGCACCCATGCGTCGATGACGATACCCTTGTCGAGGACGCGATCGAGAACATCGATAAGCGAGCTACCGCTCGGGGAACGCTCAACTGCCATGTCGTGACTCCTCTTTTTGTGTTGCCGAGGCGGCGTGTGTGGATTGTGCGAGGGCTGCGGAAGCAGCGTAGGTACTGAGGCGCGGATCTGTCTTCCACCAGTTCAATCCGATCTGCTCGGCCTTGTCGATCGAGCAGATGAGAAGACGTATCTGGATGGTCAGGAGCTCAACGTTGGCGAGGTTGATCTTGATGTCGCCGACGACGACCAGGCCCTTGTCGAGCACCCGATCCAGAATGTCGACCAGACCATAAGTGCGCGACGGGGATACTAAGTCTGCCAAGCAGTTGTCTCCGTTTAGGCTCGTCGCCGTGTTAGCGTAGCTTTCCCAAGGGGCCCAGGTCTATCTGGAGATATTCGTCAGTCAGCCCGAACGTCCCCTTCATGTCCTGCATCCGATCGTTGAGGCGGAGTAACGCGACGCCGAGACGCTCGACCTCCTCGTCGCTCAGATGCCCTCCCTCCATTCGCCGGACTGCCTGGTGCTCTAGGACCTTACGCAATACCTCAATCAACGTCAAGACGAGCCTGGCAAGCCCGTTCTCGACGTTTTCCGGGTCTGTATTAAGACGCGGCGGGAGTCCTTCAGCAACGGCCTCGAGCGGCGTCACCGGCGTGCCTTCCGAACGGTCCAGCGCAGCGACCACCTGGCTTTCCATGCTGGAGCCGGAGCTCGTCTCGGCATCCGCCCCCGGGCGGGGAGCGGCGAGTCCCAACGCACGTGCCCCTGCGGGTGCCTGGCGTCTGATCGCAGTTTCCACCGCACTCAACAGCAGACCCAGATCCAGCTGGATGAGATCGATGTCGGCTACCGCCAGCATCACTTCGCCCCTCAGCACCACTCCCTTGTCCAGCACGTGGCTCAGAACTTCGGAGAGATCGAGGTGGGATTCCCCCAGCAGATCGTCGAGGCTCACGGCGTCCGCTTGCCAACGAAATGGTACGGCGGCCAAGGTCCGGTGAAGTCGAAGCGGAAGCCCGATTGCTCGTACTTGGCTACGATCGCGGTCAGCGCCTTCTGAAAGCCCACCACGCTGCCGGGACGAACGAGAAACGACGCATTGAGGATCGCGCGGCCCTGCTCCCGCGGAGCGACGGAGTTCACCGGCTGCTCGCGTACGGTCTCCATCGACTCGGCGCGGAGTGCATCGTGAATCTCCACGGCGGCACGCGATGCGAAATCACGCCCGGCATTCTTGCGCAGCTCCTCGATTTTGCGCTGCAACAGGTACTTCTGTCCCGGCGTCGCCCGCGTCGCTTCGGCCTCCAGGCTCGCAATCTCGCTTCCATGATCGCCCAGCCTCTCTTTCAGCACCTCTGTCTGGACGTAGACACGAACTATGAACTCTCTGCCGTCGGCAATCCGCGCGAAAGTTTCCAGCAGCTCGGTGCGGCGCTTGGACAGCATTGCCTTCACCGCCTTGGAATCCCTGAACAGAGTCCACATGGGAAGGGGAATGACGGCGCCGTTGTCCGATGCCCAGGTCAGGACGCGGTCGTGGGCCGTCGCCCGCTGGCTCACCCAATCCACGTCGGCGGTCAGGGTTTCGACGCGCTCCGGTGAATAGTCACCGGCGCTCACCGATGTGGCGAGCGCCGAAACTTCCCCATTGGATATGAGATTGACGTCGCCGCCGTCGATCCCGCCGGGCGCGGTCGCCGCATCGAACGACGCGCCCACGACTCCGTACACGTAGCACAGGCGCTCGATCACGAGGCGGCGCTCAGGTGCTTACTCTGTCTCGTCGCCGCCGGCGACGCGGACGGGACCGCCACTGGTCGACATTCCGAACCGCTCTCGCCATTCACGGATCTCGCGAAGCCGCAGCATTATCTCGGCCTCCCGGCGCACGTACTCGGCGTCGTCGATCTCGCCCATCTCGAGCTGCAGCTGCAGCTGCATCAGATCTTCCTTGATCGGAGTGTCGTCGGTCAGCTCTTCACGCACCACCCGATCGACCTTGTCGAGAGTCCATTTCGTCCCCCACAGGGGGCCGAGGAAGGGCGAGAGCAGGATGTTGGTCAGTAGTCCCATCGGATCACGCCCGCGTCAGGTCGCCTTCTCCAGCTTCAGCTTGATGTTGACGAAGTTGTATGGGGGCCAGGGTCCGGTGTACTTGAAGGTGAGCAGATCCTCGTACTGGAGACTGACGGCCTTCACCTTGTCGTCGAAAGGCTTCTCGTCCTTGCGGTCGACCAGAAAGGCGGCGTTCAGGATCATGCGGTCGCCGATGACTTTGTTGCTGCGGCTGGCAACGGACACGTCCTTCAGCTGCTCATGGATGTCCGTCACGTATCGGTTGCTCGCGTCCTCCATGGCCGCCTCTACCAGCCGGCCGAGCTGCATGCGCGCGAAGTACGTCGACGACGCGGCGTTGCGGGTGATCTCGTCCTTGAGACGCCGAATCTCGTCGTTGTCGCGCTCGATGGCAGCCACGACCTTGTCGCGGTCCCAGAGGATCTTGAGCCCGAACTCGATTTTGTCCTGCATCTTGTCGAGCACGTCGGTGAACGCCTGGTAGGTCGAGTTTAGCAGCGCCAGCACGTCGTTCTCCGACCGGAACACTGTCCCGAACGACATCGGGATCAGCGTGAACTCCCGCATCACCGTCTCGTTGACGAACTCGTGGGCCAGCACGTTCTCGCGCGTCGGGTCGTAGATGACGATGGGAGTGTCGCTCACCACCGCGGACAGATCCTTGTGGCTCACCGTGTAAACTCGGGCGCCGCTGCCGATGCCGATCTCGCCGAACTCGCGCGATCGGTCGTTTCGAATGATGCAGTAGACGTACTTTCCTTCGACTGGGTTCGCTTCGGGCGGACTGGCGCTCTCGGGAGCTGTCATAGGGGCCGTAAAGTGTTCATTTCATGGCGGCGATGAAAATCCAGACGCCAATCGTAAAGCCTATGCCGATCTTGAGCGCGGTCGAGACCACCCGCCCGATGAGGGCTCCTTTGGCGACTCGCGTGGCGTCTCCAGCAGACGATCCACCAGTGAATTCCGCAATGAGTGCGCCGAGAAAAGACCCGATAAAAGCCCCAATCACCGAGCCGATGATGGGAACCGGAATCCCAACCATCGCTCCAACAATGCCGCCAAGTATTGCGCCCCACCCGGCCCGCCGCGAGCCACCGTACTTGCGCGCGTATTTGCCGGTGAGTGAGAACTCCAGAATCTCCGCCATCAGCGCCAGCACCGCGACGATGATCAGCGACACCCAGCCGATTCGATTGCCGGGAACCACCAGATTGTACGTTACCGCCGACGCCACCATGATCCACAGGCCGGGCAGGCCCAGGACAATGAGGACGAGCGATAGCAGTATAACGCAAGCCAGTATCAGTAGCGCCATTATCTCAGTTCCTTGGCCAGGGTAGCGAGAAGGACACCGGCCTCCGCGGAGCCTCGACCCGTCTGCGCAATGGAAGTATCGCGCCACGTATGTATGCGCGCGAGTGTCGAAAAGTTTCCGCGGCTGATCGTTACCGCTTCCACGCGCACATCGGCGAAGGCGACGTTGTCGGCCAGAATTCCCGGAATCAGGCTCCTGACCTTCAGGCTTACGCCAAGCTGACGGGCCACCCGCACCGCTGTCGAAGTGATCCCTGCCGGCCTCTCCCCTGAGTACATGCACCGCCAGCCGCCACCATCGTCGACCGTGTCACAGTTGATGACCTTGATCCGGACGGAGGCGCCGGCGGCCCAGGCTCGCGCTCCAGCGAGGCCGAGCTCCTCGCCACTCGTGATGAGCACGCCCAGGTCCCGCGGCGAGTCGGGATGAGCGGCCGCCAACAGGGACGCGACTACACCGGTGGCGTTGTCCACCGCGCCCGGCGACGCGTTGCCGACGAAGCAAAGAATGGTGGGTAGTCCAACCGCGACGGCGCCGATCTCCAGCGAGAGCCAGACGTGCCCCGCCAGAATCCGACCCATTGCCGAGGCCGCCAGCGCCGCGACGAAGAGCAGCGACACCGCTTGAACAGCCAGCGCGCTGGCGATGCGAACCAGCATCGGCACGGTTTGCGACTTGGAGTCTATGTGCGCGACCAGCCACACGGTGGGTTCTCCGCGCGTCGCTTCGAGATTGACCGACCTCGACCGACTGTACGGCAGAGTCAGAACCCCTTTGCGTCTGATTCGGCCGCCAACGGCACCGAGAGCTGCCACGACGATGGCCGCAATTGCGGCCGCAGTGATGGGGTGGCCGCCGGCCGCGAGACGAGACAGTATCACGACGGCCATCACCTGCACGCCAGCGGCCAATGGAGGTCCCCAGCGCGCCGGCCACTCCGAGAACTCGAAAGGCCGTTCCACGCAGGCAAAGCCGGCGCTCTCGAGCTCCGTTCGGCACAGGGATCGTGCCCGTGATTCCTCGGCGCTCCCGGCGAATCTTGGTTTTTCGGTGAGCTGGTCGAGCAGAGCCTTCGCGCGCCGAACGAGCTCGACGTCGGTCATCGGCCGTCGATCTAGGACAGCCCCATCTGCTGCTTCACCTCGCCCATCGTTTTCCGCGCCATGGCCTGCGCGTGCTCGGCACCCCCGGCCAGATCCCTTTTCATTTTGTCCGGATTGGCGCCGATCTCTTTCGCCCGCGTGCGAATCGGCGCGAGCTCCTTCTCCATCGACTCGTGGAGAACTTTCTTGCAGTCGATGCAGCCCCAGCCCGCCGACCGGCACTGGACCGCGACGTGCTCGACGGTCGCCGGGGCACTGAACGCCCTGTGCAAATGATAGATGTTGCAGACCTCGGGCGTGCCGGGATCAGTGCGTCGCACCCGCTTCGGATCGGTGACGGCGGGCTTGAGCTTCTCCCAGATCGACGCCGGGTCCTCCAGCAAATCGATGGTGTTGCCCAGCGACTTGGACATCTTGGCCTGGCCATCGAGTCCCATAACCCGGCGCGTCGGGGTCAGGAGCGGCTTTGGCTCCGGGAAATATCCGGCCTCGTCGCCCTTCTGCGCCGTCCTGCCCGAGCTGGTGTCGAAGCGCGCGTTCCACTTGCGCGCGATCTCGCGTGAAAGCTCGAGGTGCTGCACCTGATCCTCGCCGACCGGAACAAGGTCTGCCCGGTACAACAGGATGTCGGCAGCCTGCAGTACCGGGTAGTTCAGGATGCCGGCCGGCACGCTCTCCTCCCTGCTCGCCTTTTCCTTGAATTGCGTCTGGCGCTCCAGCTCGCCGAGCGGCGTGAGAGTGTTGAATATCCAGGCAAGCTCGGTATGTTCCGGGACCCTCGACTGCACGAACAACGTGCACTTCGCCGGGTCGAGCCCTGCCGCCAGCAGCGACAGCGCCATGTCGGCGGTGCGGGAGCGCAGATCGGCGGGCTCGTAGGGCAGGGTTATGGCGTGGTAGTCGACGATACAGAAGATCGACTCGTATTTGTGCTGCAGCTCAACCCAGTTCTTGACGGCTCCGAGGTAGTTTCCGATGTGCAGGGCGCCGGAGGGCTGAATGCCGCTGAAGATGCGGGACATTGCGCGAAATTAAAGAGCGAGCGAGACGAGTTGCAAGGAATTTCACAAACTGACGAGCGCGACACCGCGCTGCTCGACATCGCGCTCGACGCCGCTCGCGAGGGCGCCACCGTCATCCGCGACGCGACGGCTGGTCGCGCCAAACTGGTGTGGGAGTCGAAAGGTCAGTCGGATTTCGTCAGCGAGGTCGACAAGGCATCCGAGCGCAGGATCTCCGGCGTGATTGCGCGGAGGATCCCCGAAGCGCGAGTGCTCGGCGAAGAGCTGTCGCCGGCGGAGATCTCGACCGAGGGTATCGTGGTAATCGCCGACCCGCTCGACGGCACCACCAATTTCCTTCATGGATACCCGGAATATTCGGTGTCGATCGCCATCGCGCGCGAGGGCGTGCTCTGCGCCGGCGCGGTCGTCAACGTCGCGCGCGGCGAGGAGTTCACCGCGCGGCGCGGCGGCGGCGCCTTTCTCGATGGCAGGCCGATTCGGGTGTCCACACTCCGCGAGCCGGGACGAGCGCTGATCGGAACCGGCTTTCCGTTCAAGACCCTCGACATGCTGCCGGGCTACCTGGAGCAATTCGCGCTGGTGACGCGCGGGACGGCCGGCATTCGCCGCGCCGGATCGGCCGCCCTCGACATGTGCAATGTTGCCTGCGGGCGCTTCGACGCGTTCTGGGAATTGGTGCTGGCACCGTGGGACATAGCCGCCGGCATATTGATGGTGCTGGAGGCGGGCGGGGTCGTCTCGGATCTCGACGGCAACCCTCCGCCGCTGACGGGCGGCGCTTATGTCGCCGGGAATCCTGCCATGCACGCCTGGCTGTTGCACACGGTGCGTCGCGCCAACATGAGCAAGGGAAAGGATTGAATGAAGCTGGTTGAATGTGTCCCGAATTTCTCCGAGGGCCGTCGGCCCGAAGTAGTCCAGGCCATCCGTGATGCGATCGCATCAGTCGAAGGCGCATCGATTCTCGATGTGTCGTCCGACGCATCACATAACCGCTCGGTGATCACCTTCATTTCCCCGGTCGAAAACGCCGTCGATGCCGCCTTCGCCGGCATCAGCACCGCCTCGCGGCACATCGATCTCTGCCGGCACACCGGCGAGCACCCCCGCATCGGCGCCACCGACGTCGTCCCTTTCATTCCGCTGGAAGGATCGACGATGGAAGACTGTATCTCTCTCGCCCGCGCCCTTGGCGAGCGAGTCGGCCGCGAGCTGAACATACCCGTTTACCTCTACGAGCGCGCGGCGACGACGCCCGCCCGCGAAAACCTCGCCGATGTCAGGCGCGGCGAGTTCGAGGGCCTCCGCGAAGAGCTGGGAAAAAATCCAGCCCGCAATCCCGACTTCGGCCCGGCGAAAATCCATCCGACCTGCGGTGCCGTCGCCATTGGCGCCCGCCCTTTTCTCGTCGCCTACAACATTTACCTCGGCCCGGCGACGAATCTTCAGATCGCCAAGAACATCGCCAAAGCCGTGCGCGGCTCGTCGGGAGGATTCCGCTACGTGAAGGGCTTGGGCCTCGAGGTCGATGGCCAGGCGCAGGTGTCGATGAATCTCGTCGATACCGAGAAGACTCCGCTCCACAATGCGTTCGATTTCGTGAAGATGCGCGCCGAGGCGGAGGGTGCGCAGGTGACGTGGAGTGAGATCGTCGGCTTGGTGCCCGAGCGCGTCCTGTTCGACGCGGCAGTGAGTCATCTGCAGCTCAGGCAGTTCACGACGGAGCAGGTTCTCGAGCGACAGGTGCGCGAAGTGGCCAGCGGCGGCGAGAGCTTGAGCGGATTCGTGGCTTCGGTCGCCTCCTCCAACCCGGTGCCGGGCGGTGGCAGTGTCGCCGCCCACGCCGGAGCGCTCGCCGCGGCCCTGTCACAAATGGTCGCCGGGCTCACCGTCGGCAAAAAGAAATACGCGGCAGTCGACGCGGAAATGAAAGAGATCGCCCTCAAAGCCGCGGCAGTTGGGAACCGACTCGCCGCGCTGGTCAAGCGCGACGCCGATGCCTACGCGCTGGTGTCCGAGGCCTACAAGCTGCCCAGGGAGCCCGCCGACGCAGCCGCCCGGCGCAGCGAGGCCGTCGCCGATGCCCTCCTCAAAGCGGCGGCGGTGCCACTGGAGACGGCGCGCGCCGCCGTCGAAGTCGCGGAGCTCGCCGCCATCGTCGCCGAGAAGGGAAATAACAACGCCGTCACCGACGCCGGCGTCGCCGCACTTCTCGCCGCCGCGTCAGCGAAGGGAGCGTGTTACAACGTGCGGGTGAACATTCAGGCGCTGGAAGACAGATCGAAGGGCGAATCACTGGCGCGCGAAGCTGACGCCCTGGCCGGCAAAGCCGGCGACATTGCCGATCGTACCGCCGCGATCGTCGAGCGCGCGCTGTCGATGAGCGTGAAGGGAGCGTGATGCGCAGCGGGATCAGCATGGTGTTGCTCGCGCACGCCCTGGCGGCCGGCGCCGCGGCTCAGGGCGCGCCCGCGGCCCAGAGCAGCGTGCTGATCGGAACCTGGGAGGCGATCACCCGCTCCGCCGGCGGGCTCGGCGCAACCATCTCGTTCGGACCGGACAACACTCTCCATTACACGCTGGGCGCGATGGTCGACATGAGGTATCGTCGCTCGCGTGACAGCCTCTACATCGTGGATCCCGAGGGACCGGTAAATCCATTTCAGGTCACCTTTCTGCGCGACACTGTAGTGATGACAAACGAGGGAAAGCAGCAACGGGAGACCCGGGTCACTCCGCTGGTGCCGGGCGCGGATTCCATCGTCGGCAAGTGGACCTACATGCACTACACCGGCGTCCCGGCGTTCGAGGAATACACCGCGGCCGGTGAGTTCAGGCTTCGCGTCCCGATCCGCACTCTGGAGGGCACCTGGGTGGCGGTCGGAGACTCGGCGATGCTGCATCTGCCGGGACCAGGCGGTGGCGACAGGGCGGTGAGGTTCGGCATCGCCGGCGACACGCTCCTTTTGCGATTCGACAACCAGGTCAGCCGCTACCTCAGGGCTACTCCGTCAGGACGCTAGCGCGGTAAGAACACGGGGCCCGTTCTCGGTGACCGCAATCGTGTGCTCGAAGTGCGCCGACCTGGTCCCGTCGAGGCTGACGACCGTCCAGCGATCCGGCATAGTGCGGCTCGCCGGACCCCCGACGTTCACCATCGGCTCGATAGCGATCGTCAGTCCAGGCTGGAGTCTCGCTCCCCGCTTTGGCTTCCCGTAGTTCGGAACCTGGGGATCCTCGTGGAAGCCGACGCCGATTCCGTGGCCAACCAGGTCGCGCACCACGCTGAAACCAGCCGCTTCGACCACCCCCTGGACCGCCGCTCCGATGTCTCCGATGTGATTGTCCGCGGTCGCCGCGGCGATGCCGGCGGCCAGCGCTTTCCTGGTCACGTCGAGCAGCTTCTTCGATTCGGGGTCGACCTTGCCGACCGCCACCGTGGTCGCTGAGTCGGTGAAGTAGCCGTCGAGCCTGACTCCGACGTCGATCGAGACGAGATCACCCTCCTCGATCACCCGCTTCTTCGACGGAATGCCGTGGACGATCTCCTGGTTGATCGACGTGCAGATGCTCGCCGGGAAATTGTACAGCCCCTTGAACGCCGGGGTCGCCCCGTCATGCGAGCGGATGAAATCGTCGGCAATCTTATCGAGGTCCATCGTGGTCATGCCCGCGCGAACGCTCTTCTCGAGCAGCCGGACGGTTTCCGCCAGGATCTCGCCACCCCGCGCCATGATCTCGATCTCGCGCGCGGACTTTATCTGAATCACTCGCCCAGCGCCTCGAGTGCGCGGGATGTCACCTCGTCGACGGGTCCATCGGCGTCGATCCTGAGAACCTTCATCTTATGGTCGTCGTACCAGTCGATCACCGGAGCCGTCTGGGTGCGATAAACCTCGAGGCGATTGCGGATCGCTTCGGGCTCGTCGTCCTTGCGGCGCACGAGTCTTCCGCCGCACTTCTGGCAGGTGGTGCCGGGCTCCCGGCCCATGTAGGGAGTCTGGCAGCTCTCGCACACCGTGCGGCCGCTGAGGCGCTTCACCAGCTCTTCGTCGTCGACGTCGAACAGCAGCACCTTGTCGACGCGCTTGCCGATCTCGGCCAGAGTGGTTCCGAGACCCTCGGCCTGGGGCACGGTGCGAACCGCGCCGTCGAGAATGGCGCCCTTCGCCGTTGCCGGCGAAGTCATCACATCCTGAAGGATGCCGAGGATGACCGAATCAGGTACCAGATCGCCGCGGTCCATGTAGGCCTTGGCTTCGAGGCCGCGCCTGGTGCCGTCGCGCAGGGCCGCGCGCAGCACGTCGCCGGTGGCGATCTTCGGAATTCCCAGACGCGCCGCGAGCTTGTCGGCCTGCGTTCCCTTCCCCGCCCCGGGCGGGCCGAGCAGCACGATGATCATCGACAAAGTACCCGCAAAAGAATCGGAGGAGCATCGCGGCTCCTCCGAATCAACTCAGTAGGCGCCGCCGGTCTGCCGACCGCGGAATCGCACTCGGCCCTTCTTCATGAAGCCGTCGTACTTGCGCAGCAAGAGGTGTTGATTGATCTGCGCCATCGTGTCGAGCGCCACTCCGACCACGATCAGCAGTGAGGTTCCACCGAAGCGGAACGGCACGTTGATGATGTCGGCGATGAACACCGGCAATAGCGCGATGAAGGTCAGGAAAATCGATCCCGGGAACGTGATGCGCGACACCACGTGATCGATGTACTCGGCCGTCTTGTTGCCCGGCTTGACTCCCGGAATGAACCCGCCCTGCTTCTTCAGGTTTTCCGCGATGTCGACGGGATTGAAGATGATCGAGGTGTAGAAGTACGTGAAAAAGACGGTCAGAACGGCGAAGCTCAGGTAATAGAGCCACGTTCCAGGCTGGAAGTACTCGGAAAGTATGCGCGCGTTCTCGTTCCCGCTGAACTGCGCGATCGCGCCCGGAACGACGATCACCGAAGACGCGAAGATGATGGGCATCACGCCGGCGGCGTTGATGCGCAGCGGGATGAAGTTCTTCGCCGCCTCGCGCTGGCGCCCGCGGGCCATCGTCCGCTGAGGTATCTGGATCATCACCCGGCGGGCCGCTATGGTGATGGCGATGGTGCCGGCCACCACCGCGACCATCACGATTCCCAGCACCACCAGAGAGAACGGACCGACGGCCTGCGTCTTGACGAAGCCGAAAGTGCCGAAGATTCCCGGCCAGAACCGCTCGATGATCGAGAAGAAGATGATCAGCGAGGCGCCGTTCCCCAGTCCCCTTTCCGTGATCTGCTCGCCAAGCCACATGACGAAAATCGCGCCGGTCGTGAGCACCGTCACCATCTGCAGCTTGAAACCGAAGCCCGGATTCAGAACCGCATTTTCGAGCGAAGATGTGAAAAGGGCGAAACCCCAGCCCTGGACGACTGCCAGCGCGACGGTGATGTAGCGTGTCCACTGCGTCACGGTCTTTCTGCCTTCTTCATCCTTCTGCATCTTCTCGACGGTCGGAACCACCGCGCCGGCGATCTGGATGAAGATGCTGGCCGAGATGTACGGCATGATTCCGAGCGCGAAGACCGTCGCGCGCGAAAGACCGCCGCCGACGAACAGATCGTACAAGCCGAGCAGTCCGCCGCTTCCCTTGTTGGCGAAGAAATCGGTGAGCGCCACGACGTCGATTCCCGGCGCTGTGATGTGCGCGCCGACTCTGTAGATCACGAGACAGATCAGCGTGAAGACGATCTTGTCCCGCAACTCCGGCGTGTTGTAGATGTTGCTTACTGCCGCCGCTGGGGCTGATTGCGCCATTAGCTCTCTACCCGGCCTCCGGCCGCTTCCAGTTTCTGTTTAGCGCCGGCGCTCATCTTGATCCCCCGCATGACCACGCCCTTCGCGGCATCGCCGTTGGCGAGAAGCTTGGCCGGACCCTTTCCTTTGCGGATCAGCCCCGCCTCGATCAAGGTCTCTTCGGTCACTTCCGCGCCCTGCGGCAGCGTCGCGAGATCGTCGAAACCGACCACCTGGTGCTCGACCCGAAAGATATTGGTAAAGCCGCGCTTGGGCACGCGCCGCGTGATCGGCATCTGGCCGCCCTCGAACTGGGGCTTGCCGCCGCCGGGACCGTGGTGGCCGGACCTCGCCTTGATACCCTTGTGTCCCTTGCCCGACGTCTTGCCAGTGCCGGAGCCCGGACCGCGTCCGAGCCTCTTGCGGTTCCGGTGCGATCCCGGAGCCGGAACCAGATTGTGCAGGCCTACCTTCTCGACCTGTGCCTTTTTAGTAGCCACTCGTTAATCCTCGACCGGCGTCACTTCGACGAGGTGACGCACGTGCTTGATCTGTCCGCGCAGAGCGGGTGAATCCTGCTTGATCACTTCAGACTGGTGATTGCGGAGGCCGAGCGCCTCGAGCGTCAGCCTCATCCGCCACGAGTGGCCGATGCCGCTTCGCACCTGCTTGATGCGAACCTTACCCTTGGTGAGAGTCTCCTTCGGGGTCGTCTTCGGTCCCCGCGTTCTCCACCAGACGTGTGTTCTAGGCATGGACCACAGCCTCCTTCGACTTGGCGCGCGAGCGGTAGCCGATGCTCGACACTTCGATGCCGCGCTCGCGCGCGATCTGCTCGACGGTCGTCAGCTGCTGAAGCCCATCCAGGGCCGCCAGCACCATGTTGTGCGGATTGGTCGAGCCGAGGCTCTTGGTCAGGATGTCGGCGATTCCAGCGCACTCCATGATCGCGCGCACGGCGCCGCCGGCAATGACGCCCGCGCCCGGAGCGGCCGGCTTCATCAGAACCTTACCGGCGCCATGTGAGCCGACGACTTCGTGCGGAATCGTCCCGCCGGTCATCGGGATTGAAACCATGCTGCGACGCGCGCCATCCACGGCCTTGCGCACCGCTTCCGACACCTCGTTGGCCTTGCCGGTGGCGAAGCCGACGCGACCCTGGCCATCGCCGACCGCGACGAGGGCGTTGAAGGAGAACCGGCGTCCGCCCTTCACGACCTTGGCGACGCGGTTGATGGCGATCACGTTCTCGACGAGCTCGCTGCCACCTTCTCCACGACCGCCGTCGCGATCGCGCCCTTTGCCCTCTCGGCCGCCGCGACCACCACGTCCGCCCTGACCACCCTCACCGCGCGGGCCGCCGCCCTGTCCACCGCCGCCACCGGGACCGCCGCGTCCGCGACCGCCGCCAGGGCCGCCACGTCCGCCGCCGCCACGACCGCCACGTCCGCCGCCGCCGCCACTCCGCGCGCTACCACCGCCGCGCGGGCGCTCCTGCGCCGGCTGCTCGGATGCCGAGGCCTCGGGACTCTCGTTCTCGTTTTCTGCCATTTATTAGAACTCCAACCCGCCCTCGCGGGCTCCGTCGGCCACGCCTTTCACGCGACCGTGATATTTGTACCCGGCTCTGTCGAAGACGACGCGCGTGACGCCGGCATCCTTCGCCTTCGCCGCGAGCCGCTTCCCGACTTCCACCGACCGCTCGGTCGGCTTTCCGGAGAGACCGGAATCGGTCACCGTCATGATCGTGCGCTGCGCGGTGTCATCCACCAGCTGCGCGTAGATGTGCTTGATCGAGCGATACACCACCAGCCGCGGCCTCTCGGCGCTGCCGACCACTTTCTTGCGAAGGCGGAAGTGGCGGCGCGTGCGAAGCTGATCACGCGACTTTGGTCTGGCCATTTTGGGCATTACTTGGCTCCCGCCTTACCCGCCTTTCCAGCTTTGCGGCGGATCTGCTCTCCAACGTACTTGATTCCCTTGCCCTTGTATGGCTCGGGCGGTCTGATGCTGCGGATCTCCGCGGCGACCTGGCCAACGACTTCCTTGTTCGCGCCTTCGATGACGATGGTCGTCGGCTGTGGCGCGCTCAGCTTGATCCCCTTCGGCGCCTCGTACTTCACCGGATGCGAGAACCCCAGCGCCAGCTGCAGCCCGTAGGGACGCTGATCCGCCTTGTAGCCGACACCCACCAGCTCGAGCTCCTTCTTGAAGCCCTTGGTCACGCCCTCGATCATGTTGGCGACCAGGGTCCGGCTCAGCCCGTGAAGCGCCTTGTGGTTGGCCTCATCGGACGGACGCTCGACGGTGATCTGCCCGTCGTTGAGCGTGATCTTCATCTCGGGGTGCAGGGTGCGCTCCAGCTCGCCCTTCGGTCCCTTCACGTGAACGGTGTTGCCCTTGACGTCGGCGGTCACGCCCTTCGGCACGACGACGGGATGCTTTCCAATTCGTGACATCTCTCTCTGTCTCCCTTACCAGACCAGGGCGAGCAGCTCGCCACCGGTGCGAGCCTGGCGTGCCTGACGGTCCGACATCACGCCCTGCGACGTGCTGAGGATCGCCATGCCGAGGCCGTTGCGAACGCGTGGAATGTCGGTGACCGCGACGTACTTGCGCAGTCCCGGCGACGAGACGCGCCTCAGCTCGCGGATCACCGGCTGGCCGCCCTGCGCGTACTTCAGCACCACGCGCAGCGTCTGCCTGCCGTTCTCCGTATCGAGCGTCTTGTAATCCTGAATGAAGTTGTTCTCCTTCAGGATCTTGGCGATCTCAACCTTCAGCTTCGAGACCGGCATGTCCACGCGGCGGTGCTTCGCCCCACAGGCGTTGCGGATGCGCGTGAGCATATCGGCGATCGGATCTGTCATGCTCATTAATTCAGTTTCCTCGTTCTATCGTATCCACCCCTTGCCCGCAATGCACAGTCGGCTCGGAGGGACGCATAGAAATGAATGGTTACCAGCTCGCCTTGCGCACGCCCGGGATGTAACCCGAGAGCGCAAGGTCCCTGAAGCAGATTCTGCAGACGCCGAACTTCCTCAGGAACGCACGCGACCTTCCGCAGCGCTGACAGCGGTTGTGCTGCCGCACGCCGAACTTCGGCTTCCGTTTCGCCTTCTCTACCATGGCCTTTCTTGCCATTTAGCCTTCTCTCTCTGGAAATTGGGTTCGCAGTTGGCGGTCTTCCCGACTACTGCTGCTGCTGAGTGATGATCGGCTTGTCGTCTCCGCGGAAAGGCATGCCCAGCTCGCGCAGCAACGCGAAAGCCTGGTCGTCCTTGTTCGTGGTGGTGACGAAGGTGATGTCCATGCCGTGGATCTGCTCGACCATGTCGTAGTTGATCTCCGGAAAGATCATCTGCTCCTTGACGCCGAGCGTGTAGTTGCCGCGTCCGTCGAACGAGCGGGTGTTGACGCCGCGGAAATCGCGGATGCGCGGGATAGCCACCGTCACGAACCGGTCGAGGAACTCCCACATCCGCGCCCCGCGAAGCGTCACCGCCGCACCGATCTCCTGACCCTGCCTGAGGCCGAAGTTGGCGATCGACTTCTTCGCCTTCTTCCGGACCGGGCGCTGGCCGGTGATGATGCTGAGCTCGAACACGACGGTGTCGAGAACCTTGGCGTTCTTGATCGCCTCGCCGACGCCGCAGTTGATCACGATCTTCTCCAGCGTCGGGATCTGGTGCGCGTTGCTGAAGCCGAACTGGTTCTTCAGCCGGTCGCGGACGGTCTTCTCGTAGTACACGCGCAGCCGCGGCGGCGGAACGGGCAGATCCTTGCCGGCGTGCTCCGCCTGGACCTGCGCCTGCACCTCGCGCTTCTTCCCCTGCTTCTTCTCTTTGGTCGCCATTATCTATG
This sequence comes from Gemmatimonadaceae bacterium, assembly GCA_036488915.1. Lineage (GTDB taxonomy): Bacteria > Gemmatimonadota > Gemmatimonadetes > Gemmatimonadales > Gemmatimonadaceae > UBA4720. The sequence goes on from DASXGU010000041.1 coordinate 15,327, forward strand.
CCCTCGCTCAGTGCACGCGGGGAATCGGCTCCCCGTTCTTCACACTGACGCGTTCCTTGGTTCCGTCTTCGTCGATCCGTGCCTTCGAGCGCGTCGGCTGACCCGATTTCGGATCGAGCAGCATGACATTGGATGAGTGCACCGGGGCCGGCGCTTCCCGGATTCCCGACTCCTCTTCGGCCGTCCGCGCCTTGCGGTGCATCTTGACGAGGTTCACGCCCTCGACGACCACCCGGCCCGTCTTCTGGTAGACGCGGATGATCTTGCCTTCCTTGCCCTTGTCCTCGCCGCGCATCACCCGCACGGTGTCGCCCTTCGACACGTGCAGCTTCAGCCGCTTCGAGTTCTCCGCATGACGCGCGTGCAGCCGCGTCTTCGCCGTCTTCCTGTACTTGAGGACTCTCACTTTATATCACCTCTGGGGCGAGCGAGACGATCTTCATGTACTTCTTGTCGCGGAGCTCGCGCGCCACGGGTCCGAAGATACGGGTCGCTCTCGGCTCGCCCGCGTCGTTGATGATCACCACTGCGTTCTCGTCGAAGCGAATGTAGGATCCGTCCTTGCGGCGCGTCTCCTTTGCCGTTCGCACGACCACGGCTCTCGCGACGTCGGACTTCTTCACGGTGCCGTTCGGAAGCGCGTTCTTCACGGCGACGATGACGACATCGCCGAGCGACGCGTAGCGCCGGCGGGTTCCGCCGAGCACGCGGATCACGAGCGCCGTCTTCGCGCCCGAGTTGTCCGCTACCTTGACCACCGATTCCTGCTGGATCACTGGTCTTCTCCGTTAACGTGCACGTTCGATGATTTCGACCACGCGCCACCGCTTGTCCTTCGACAAGGGCCGGGTCTCCATGATGCGGACGGTATCGCCCGTCTTGGCCTCGTTCTGCTCGTCATGCGCTTTCAGCTTCTTGGTGCGGCGAACCATCTTGCCGTAAACAGGATGCTGCACTCTGCGCTCGATCGAAACGACCACCGTCTTCTGCATTTTGTCGCTGACGACCATGCCCACTCGCGTCTTTCGCGATGTACGCTCGACCGCCGCGTTTTGACTCTTCGCCAATTCAGCCATTAAGCCCTCTTACTCGTCTTCTTGCGGTTCGTCGCGGTGGCGGCTCTGCGCCCCCGTCTCCCCGTTCTCCTTGCTGCTAACCGCTTTCCGGTACCCACTGCCCGCTTCCCGCGTGGTGACTCACGCCGTTCCACTTCCGCGATCCCGATCACTTTCTCCTGCAACACGGTCTTGAGCCGCGCCACGTCCCGGCGAATCACCCGCAGCCGAAGCGGGTCGTCGAGAGTGCGGGTGCCGGACTGGATGCGGAGGTTGAATCTCTCGCGCTCCAGCTCGACGATGCGGGCATTGATGTCCGCCTCGCTCATCTCTCGAATGTCCTTAGCCAGCATCCGTATGCGCCTCCTCACGTGTCACGAACTTCGACTTCACTCCGATCTTGGCGGCGGCCAGTGCCATCGCCTTGCGCCCGATGTCGGGCGTCACACCCTCGAGCTCGAACATCACTCTGCCCGGCTTGACCACCGCCACCCAACCTTCCGGTGAGCCCTTTCCCTTGCCCATGCGGGTCTCTGCGGGCTTCTTGGTGATCGGCTTGTCGGGGAAGATCCGGATCCAGACCTTGCCGCCGCGCTTGATGTGGCGCGTCAATGCTACACGCGCCGCCTCGATCTGCCGGTTCGTCACCCAGCCGGGCTCCATCGCCTTCAGCCCGTAGTGACCGAACGAAACCTCATTCCCGCGGGTGGCCAGGCCCTTAGTCCGCCCCTTGAATCTCTTTCTGAACTTTACGCGCTTTGGACTCAGCATCTCGGATTCTCCCTAGACGCCGGTCGAGTAGGTCTTGCCGCGGCGATCTTCCACGATCTCGCCCTTGAAGATCCAGACCTTCACACCGATGGTGCCGAAGGTGGTCTTGGCGGTCGAAGTCGCGTAGTCGATGTCGGCGCGCAGCGTGTGGAGAGGCACACGACCCTCGTGATAACCCTCGACGCGCGCGATCTCGGCGCCGCCGAGGCGGCCGCCGCACTTGATCTTGATCCCGCCCGCTCCCATGCGCATCGCACTCTGGACCGCCCGCTTCATGGCGCGGCGGAAGGAGATGCGCTGCGCCAGCTGGTTGGCGATGTTGTCGGCGACGAGCTGGGCGTCGAGCTCCGGACGCTTGATCTCCTCGACGTTGATCCCCACTTCCTTGCCCGACAGTCGCGACAGCTCGTCGCGCAGCTGGTCGACTTCGGCGCCCTTCTTACCGATGACGACGCCCGGGCGTCCGGTGTGAATCGTCACGACGACCTTGCCCGGCTTCCGCTCGATGCGGATGTCGGCGATCGCCGCGTGGCCGAGCCGCGCCTTGAGATACTTGCGCAGAAGCTCGTCCTCGCGGAGCAGCGACGGGAAGTCGCGGTTGGCGTACCACTGCGACCTCCAGGTCTTGGAGACGCCGAGACGGAAGCCGATCGGATGTGTTTTCTGACCCATTAGCGATTACCTCTCCCCTTCTTCTCTTCGCGGGCGTCGAGAACGATCTCGACGTGACTGGTTCTCTTTCTGATCGGGGTCGCGCGACCCTGCGCCGCCGGCATGAAGCGACGGAGCGCCGGACCTTCGTTCACGATCGCGTGACTGATGTAGAGCGTGTCGACATCGACCGGCTCGTTGCCTTCTCTCGACTTGAACTCTGCATTCGCCACGGCGGAGTTGAGCACCTTCTCGATCTGCTTGGCCGCGTGCTTCTTGGAGAAGCGGAGCAGGCCGAGCGCTTCGTTCACATCCTTGCCGCGGATCTGGTCGATGACGAGCCGCATCTTGTACGGCGACTGGCGCGTCGTGCGCTGAATGGCGCTCGACACTCCCTTTCTCTCGGCGGCGTGGCGCGCCGCGCGCGTTCTCGATCTCTCGCTCACTTGACCGCCGCCTGACCCTTGGCCGGAGTCGCGGTGCTGGGCGCGGCGCCGCCGGACGTCGGAACCCCGGCCGCTTTCTTGTCCGTCGCCTTCACCGCACCGGTGTGGCCGCGGAAGAGGCGCGTCGGAGCGAACTCGCCGAGCTTGTGGCCGACCATGTTCTCGGTCACGTAGACCGGGATGAACTTGTTGCCGTTGTGGACGGCGAAGGTGTGACCGACGAAGTCCGGGATGATCGTGCTCGCCCGCGCCCACGTCTTGATCACGCGCTTCTCGTTCCTGCCGTTCATGCCCGAGACTTTCGTCATCAGCGCATCTTCGACGTACGGACCTTTCTTAATGCTTCTCGCCATATCCGATTCTCAGAATTGGTTGCCGATTACTGCGTTGCCCGGCCGCGCTTGCGTCCGCGGACGATCAGGCGCTGCGATGCCTTCTTCTTCTTGCGCGTCTTTACGCCTTCCTTGTTGCCCCATGGATCAACGACGTTGCGGCCGCCGCGCGTGCGGCCACCGTGCGGGTGATCGACCGGGTTCATGACCTCGCCACGGACTTTCGGACGCTTGCCCAGCCAGCGGCTCTTGCCTGCCTTGCCGTGCGACATCAGCTCGTGCTCGGCGTTGCCGACGGTGCCGATCGTAGCCAGGCAGTTGCCATGGACGAGCCTGACCTCGGTCGACGCCATCCGGAGCGTCACGTACTCGCCTTCCTTGGCCACAACCTCGAGCGAGGTGCCGGCCGAGCGCGCCATCTGGCCGCCCTTGCCCGGCTTGAGCTCGACGTTGTGGACATCGGTGCCGAGCGGAATCTCTCTCAGCGGCAGCGCGTTGCCGATGCGGCTGTCAGAGCCCGGACCGGAGACGATCTTGTCGCCCACCGACAGACCGCGCGGGTGCAGGATATAGCGCTTCTCGCCGTCCTCGTACTCGACCAGCGCGATGCGCGCCGTTCGGTTCGGATCGTACTCGATCTCACGCACCGTGGCCGGCATGTTGAACTTGTTGCGCTTGAAATCGATGATTCGATACATGCGCTTGTGACCGCCACCGATGCGACGCATCGCGATGTGCCCATGATTGTCGCGGCCGCCGCTCTTCTTCAGCGGCTCCATCAACGACTTCTCGCCGTGAGTCCGGGTGATCTCCGCGAAATCGGAGACCGAGCGGAACCGCGAGCTCTTGGTGACAGGCTTGAATTGACGAACGCCCATGATTTACGCCTCGAAAATTTCGATCGAATCGCCTTCTGCCAGGCGAACAACGGCTTTCTTCCAATGCGGACGACGTCCGACCGTCTGACCGACGCGACGATTCTTGCCGCGATGGTTGGAGGTCCAGACACCGGTGACCTTCACGTTGAAGAGCTCCTCGATCGCCAGCCTGATCTGGGTCTTCGTCGCTTCCGGGTGCACGCGGAACGTGTACTCACCCCGATCCTGATAAGCCGCCGAGGTTTGCTCGGTGACGATGGGGGTGACGATGGTGCGAGTCAGTGTTGGCATCGGTTACTTCCTCTTCTTCTTGGCGGCGGACTTCTTCGCCGTCGCCTTCCTGGCACTCTTTGCTTTGGGCCTGGCGGACTTGGCTTCGGCCTTTGCGCTCTTTCGAGCTGACTTCTTCGCGGCCTTCGCTTCCCGCTTCCCGCTTCCCGCTTCCACTTTCGCGCCTGCCGCTTCCCGCTTCCCTCTTCCCGGCTCCCGCTTCTCCTCGACTGCGTCGAGCTGGTAGCCGAGTGCGCTCGACTCGACCAGCACCACGTCGGACCACAGGATGTGGTACGTCGATACGTCGGCGTACGGCATCACGTGGGTGCGCTGCAGATTACGTCCGCTCAGAAAGACGTTCTGCTTCATGCCGTCCGTGAGAACCAGGACCTTCTTTTCGGCGACACCGAGCGCGCCGAGCAGCGACAGCAGCTGCTTGGTGCTGGGAGCGTCGTAGCTGAAGTTGTCGATCACGATCAGCGCCTCTTCACGCGCGCGGGCGTTGAGCGCGCTCTTGCGGGCGAGGGCGCGGATCTGGCGCGGCACCGTCTGATTGTACTTGCGTCCGGTCGGGCCGAAGACCGTTCCGCCGCCGACCCAGTGCGGAGCGCGGCGCGAGCCCTGACGGGCGCGGCCGGTTCCCTTCTGCTTCCACGGCTTCTGGTTTCCACCGGTGACCAGGCCGCGGGTCTTGGTGTACGCGAGCCCGAGACGCTGGTTCGACAGATACGCCTTAACCGCCTGGTGCATCACCGGCATGTTGATGGTGCCGTCGAACAGATCGCCAGGAAGATCGACGCGCTCGCGCTCGGTTCCGCCGGCAGTGTACGCGGCTGCCTTCAGTGATGAATTCGTAGTTTCTGCCATGATTAACCCTGCTTCCTCACCAGCACGATCCCGTTCTTCGGACCGGCGACGGAGCCGCGGATGTAAATGAGGTTGCGAGAGGCATCGATTCGCTCGACGCGCAGATGAGTCTGGGTGTGGCGCTCAGCGCCGTAGTGCCCAGGCATCTTCTTGCCCTTGATGACGCGCGACGGATCGGTGCCGGGACCGATGGAGCCGGGACGACGGTGCTTGGTGTTGCCGTGGGTGTTCGGACCACCGCCGAAGCCATGGCGCTTGACGACGCCCTGAAAGCCGCGCCCCTTGGATGTCCCGGTGACCTTGACCTGCTCGCCCGGCGCAAAGATCTCGACCGTGACCTTGTCGCCAAGGTTGTAGGCCGGAACGCTTTTCCTGTTTTCCGGCAGCTGCGCGTCGTCGAGACGGAAGCTCCGGAAGACTTCGGGCGCGACGGTGAGGCCGGACTTGGCGGCGTGACCGACGATCGCCTTGTGGGCGCGGCGGCCGCGCGGAGTGCGCTCACCCTTCTTGGATTCGCGGGCGTGACGCTGCTCGCCGAATCCGAGCTCGACCGAGTCGTATCCTGCCTGATCCTTCTTGAGGATCTTGGTCACCGAGTTGGGAGTCGCCTCCACCACGGTGCAGGGGATCTGCTGTCCCTCTTCGTTGAATACCTGGGTCATCCCCAGCTTTCTGCCAATGATTCCGATCATCTATTCCTCTACTCGACCTTGATTTCGACGTCGACGCCGGCCGGGAGATCGAGCTTGGTCAGCGCATCGACCGTGGCCGCGCGCGAGTCAAGGATGTCGATCAGCCGCTTGTGCGTCTTGAGCTCGAACTGCTCGCGCGACTTCTTGTCGACGTGCGGCGAGCGGAGAACGGTCCAGCGCTTGGTCTTTGTCGGCAAAGGAATCGGGCCGCTGACCTGCGCGCCCGTCTTCTCCGCGGTGCGGACGATGTCCGCCGACGCCTGGTCGATGACGGCGTGGTCGAACGCCTTGAGCCGAATGCGAATTCTTCCTGCCATGATTCTCTCGAGTGTCTGAAGAGTCGCTGCTTACTTGATGATTTTCGTTACGACGCCGGCGCCGACGGTGCGGCCGCCTTCGCGGATCGCGAACCTCAGGCCCTCGTCCATGGCGATCGGAGTGATGAGCTCGATCGTCATCTGCACGTTGTCCCCCGGCATCACCATCTCCATCCCCTCGGGAAGCTCAACACTCCCCGTCACGTCCGTCGTCCTGAAGTAAAACTGCGGACGGTAACCCTTGAAGAACGGCGTGTGCCTGCCGCCCTCTTCCTTGGTCAACACGTAGACCTCGGCGTTGAACTTCGTGTGCGGCGTGATCGAGCCCGTCTTGGCCAGCACCATCCCGCGCTCCACGTCCTCCTTGTTGATCCCGCGCAGCAAGAGACCCACGTTGTCACCCGCCTGGCCGTCGTCCAG
>DASXGU010000119.1:0-30841 GCA_036488915.1 Gemmatimonadaceae bacterium
GTCCGCGACCTTGAACGCGATCGACTTGGGTAGCTCCGATCCGGCGCTGCCCCGCTGATTGTCGCCTGACACGATGGCGATAGCGGTCGCTGCCCCGGCCAAAGCCTTGGCGGTGATGGTCACCGGGGCTATGCCGAGGCCGGGGGAAGCCCCAACCTGGGCGCGCAGGCGCTGGGAGCCGGTTTTCCGGGCGAGCGTCCAGTGGGCGCTGGCCACACCCATCGAGTCGGTGCGCGCCGAGGCGTCGGCGATGGACCCGCCATCAACGGTGGTCCATTTGACGGGAACGTCGGGAAGTACGCGACCCGCCGAGTCCGTGACTCGAACCGCTACGGAATCAGCGAGCTGCTGGCCGGCCTCACCGCTCAGATTCTCAACCAGCGAGGTCACCCGCGTGTTGCTGGCGATCGGGTCGGACTCGGCCACCACCGCCAAAGCACTGTCGACGTTCTCCACGCTGGCCAGCAACGTTTGTCGCCCCGGATCGGAGCCGAGGGTCCAGACGGTCCGCGCCCGCCCATCGGCGTCGGTGAGGGCGGTCGGGGGATCCACCGAGCCCTGACCGTCAGACAGCCGGAAGGTTACCCGCTTGCCAGCCGCCGGGGATCCTCGCCGGTTGGTGGCCCTGACCACCACAGCTTGTGGCAGGGTCTTCCCTGCCAGAGTGCGTTGATTGCTTCCTGCAACCAAGGCGATCGCCGAAGCTGGCGTGACGACGGAGATTCCAGTCCGGCCGGTTACGCCATCGACCTTGGCGACGACCGAAGTCCGGCCGGCATTGCGGGCCGTTACCACCCCAGCGGAGTCGAGGGCGGCCACGGCGGTGTCCTCGACATGCCAGACGGCATGCTGCCCGGCGATCGGGAAGCCGCGTGAGTCCACCGGTCTCGCCCTGAGCTCAAGCTGGGCGCCTTCCGGCAGCACGATGAGGCTGTCGCCCGAGGCCCGCCCGACATCCACCCGCGCCACCCGCTGCTCTACTACGATCGTCGAGTGGGTCACCAGCTTGCCGACCACGACGCTCACCATCGTTCTGCCAGGTCCGCGGGCGACGACCGATCCGTCCTGGAGGACGGTAGCGATCGTGGAGTCGCCGGTCGTCCAAGTCGGACGCGCGCCGACCAGGATGCTGCCGTTTTTGTCAGTGACGGTGGCGGCGTAGTGAATCGTGTCGGTGATCGCGTTGGCGGTGTCGATCGCCGGGCGGAGTCCGACCCAGGCGGCGCCGATATTTCCGATCGACTGATGCGTGTCGGCCTGACCGATCACGCCGTAGGAATAGAGAGCGGTGAAGATCGAAACCAGCGCCGCTCCCGAAGAAGCGGCGACCGCGACCACCTTCGCCATATGCTTGATCCACTTGGTCCGCTCTTTCGCGGTCGCGATGATCTGTTCCATTGATTAATGGACTGGAATCAACCGACCGCCGTCACGCTTTTTTCGCACTGTCTGCCGCTTTGGCGGGGGGCGGCAGACGCAGACGGCCGCCCGGGGCGGCCGTGGATGCATGTAGGCGTGGACTGTGACGGATTTGGACGGACGGGGTGGGATTCGAACCCACGGTACGCTATTAACGTACACACACTTTCCAGGCGTGCGCCTTAAACCACTCGGCCACCCGTCCCACTTCGTTTTCAGGCGCTAGCGATCGTTTAACCCGCGCGGGTTGAGCAAGACACGCTGCGAACTGCGGGACAAAACGAGTTGTTCGCACCCATCAGCGAGATGCCAAACGGACAGGGAGAGATTCGAACTCTCGATACCGGGTTCACCGGTATGCCGGTTTTCGAGACCGGTGCCTTCAACCACTCGGCCACCTGTCCTGCAGCCTTGCAAAGTATTGGGCAAGCGGGGCTTGTACAACCCGACGCATCGCGCCCAAAACTCACGCGTGATTGGACCTCAGCGCGTGGGCAACGACCGCTGTGACCGGAAAAACTCCTCGAGCAGCGCGGCGCATTCTGGAGCCAGCACTCCGGCCCTGACCTCGGGCCGATGATTCAGGCGTGGGTGACGGAGGAGGTCGCCAACCGAGCCGGCCATTCCCGCCTTCTCATCCCACGCGCCGAAGACAACTCGCTTCAGCCGCGCCAGAACCATCGCGCCCGCGCACATCGCGCACGGCTCGAGAGTTACGTACAAAGTGCAGTCGTCCAGCCGCCAGCGATCCAGCTTCGACGCCGCCTCGCGAATCGCCAGCACTTCCGCGTGGGCGGTTGGATCCTGATCGCGGACCGTCCGGTTGGTCGCCGCAGCGATGATGGAGCCCTCGCGCACCACCACGGCGCCGATCGGCACTTCATTGCGCCGGACGGCTTCGCGCGCCAGATCGAGCGCGTTCCGGATGTACTGCTCGTCGAGCGCAAGCGCCCCGGCGCCCCCCAGTGGCGCTGCCGTGGACGCGCTATCTGCCAGCAAGCGCGGGCTCGGTCGCCTTCCGGAAAGTGAGCTCGCCCTTCGGATCTTTATCGACGATGATGTGGTCGCCCTCGCCGAACTTTCCCTGGAGCACGGCGAGCGCCAGAGGGTTCTGGAGCAGTCTCTGGATGGCGCGCTTGAGGGGGCGGGCACCGAACGCCGGATCGTACCCCTCGGTGGCGAGAATCTCCCGTGCCGGTGGCGTCAGCTCGAAGGTCAGCTTGCGCTCGGCGAGCAGCTGCTCGAGGCGATGCAGCTGGAGGTCGATGATGTGCTCGATCTCCGACTTGCCGAGTGGCCGGAAGATGATGATGTCGTCGACGCGATTGAGGAACTCGGGACGGAAATGCTGCCTGAGGGCACTGGTAACCTGCGCCTCGACCACGGCGCGGTCCTCGCCAGTGTGCTCGAGGATATAGGTGCTGCCAATGTTGGATGTCATGATGATGACCGTGTTCCGGAAATCGACCGTCCGGCCTTGCGAATCCGTCAGCCGGCCATCGTCGAGGATCTGGAGCAGGATGTTGAACACATCCGGATGGGCCTTCTCGATCTCGTCGAACAGGACCACGGAGTAGGGGCGCCGTCGGATGGCCTCGGTGAGCTGACCGCCCTCCTCGAATCCGACATAGCCCGGGGGCGCTCCGATCAGCCGCGCGACGGCGTGCTTCTCCATGTACTCGGACATGTCGATTCGGACCATCGCCTGCTCGTTGTCGAACAAAAACTCGGCGAGGGCACGGGCGGTTTCCGTTTTTCCAACACCGGTCGGCCCCAGAAAAATGAATGACCCAATCGGGCGGTTGGGATCCTGGAGTCCCGCGCGCGACCGACGAACCGCATTGGCGACTGCCTCGACCGCTTCGGTCTGGCCGATGACCCGGCGCGACAGCTCGCTCTCCAGCTTGGTGAGTCGCTCACGCTCCCCTTCCATCATCCTGGAGACGGGGATCCCGGTCCATCGCGAAACGATCTCGGCGACGTCGTCGGCGGTTACTTCCTCTTTCAGGAAGCGCGAGCCGCCGGCCTGTTTGCTGGCGAGGCGCTGTTCGGCTTCGCGCATCTGGCGCTCGAGGTCCGGAATCTGGCCGTACGATATCTCGGCCGCGCGCTGGAGGTCGCCGGCGCGCGTCGCGCGCTCCGCCTCGATGCGGGCCTGCTCGATCTGCTGCTTGATCTTGCCGACGGCGCCAAGGGTCTCTTTCTCCTGCTGCCACTGGGCCTTCATTCCGGCGGACTTCTCGCGCAGCTCGGCGAGCTCGCGCTCGAGGGCCTTCAAACGATCGCGGGACTCCCTGTCTTTTTCTTTTTGCAGCGCCTGCCGCTCGATCTCGAGCTGGGTGATGCGGCGCTCCACCTCGTCGATCTCCTGCGGCATCGAGTCGATCTCGATGCGCAAACGGGAGGCGGCCTCGTCGATCAGGTCGATTGCCTTGTCGGGCAGAAAGCGGTCGCCGATGTATCGGTTGGAGAGAGTCGCCGCGGCGACGATGGCGCCGTCGGTGATGCGCACGCCGTGGTGCGACTCGTAGCGCTCCTTGAGTCCGCGCAGAATGGCAATGGTGCTCTCCACCGACGGCTCGCCGACGTAGACGGGCTGGAAGCGGCGCTCGAGCGCGGCGTCCTTTTCGATGTGTTTCCGATACTCATCGAGCGTGGTGGCCCCGACGACGCGCAGCTCTCCGCGCGCGAGCATTGGCTTGAGCATGTTGCCGGCGTCCATCGAGCCCTCGGCCTTTCCCGCTCCGACGAGGGTGTGCATCTCGTCGATGAACATGATGAACTTGCCTTCGCCCTCGGTGATCTCCTTGAGCACGGCCTTGAGGCGCTCTTCGAACTCGCCGCGGAACTTGGCGCCGGCGATTAACGCGCCGAGGTCGAGCGCGACCAGCCGCTTGTTCTTGAGACCTTCGGGGACGTCGCCATTGGTGATTCGCTGCGCCAGTCCTTCGGCAATGGCGGTCTTCCCCACCCCGGGCTCGCCGATGAGAACGGGGTTGTTCTTGGTGCGCCGCGACAGGACCTGCACTACGCGACGGATCTCTTCGTCGCGGCCGATGACAGGGTCGAGCTTGCCCTTGCGCGCCGCATCGGTCAGATCGCGGGTATAGCGCTGGAGCGCCTGATACTGATTCTCCGGCGTTTGATCGGTCACCCGGTGCGAGCCGCGCACCGATTGGAGCGCCTCGAGCAGCGCGTCGTGGGTCGCTCCGACGCTGTTGAGCAGAGTCTTGCTCTCGGCGCCCTTGACGTCGGAAAGGCCGAGCAGGAAATGCTCTGTCGACACGAACTCGTCGCCGAGCTTTTGCGCGTCGGCTTCGGCCCGGTCGAAGACCTGGTTGAGCTCGCGCGAGAGCGTGGGCTGAGCGCTGGACTGTTTGGGGTAGCGAGCCATCTCGCGCCCGACGGCTTCGCGCAGCTGTGCCACGCTGACGCCGAGCTTCTGCAGAATCGGGACGACTATGCCTTCGTCCTGAGTGAGGAGTGCGAGCAGGAGGTGCAGATCGTAGACGAGCGGATTGCCCGCCCGGCGTGCGAGGTCAACAGCCTCGTTCAGTGCTTCAGTCGCTTTTACGGTGAGCCGATCAGGATTGATCATGGACTTCGGTTGAGGAGGATATGCCGGACCGTTGAAAATGCAAACGCGGGTGCCGCATAAAGCCCGCCAACCTGGCACTCTCAAGATACAAAAAAAGAGACGCGCCCCGGGGTCTGCCGGGGCGCGTCTCCGAAAAAATCGAAAGGCTACTTTCGGACGATCATTTTCTTGACGAGGACCTTGCCGTCGACTTCCAGTCGATAGAGGTAGATCCCCGACGCGACGTCATCTCCAGATTGCGAGTATTTGCCATCCCAGTACGCCATGTACTCGCCGCACGTCAACAACAGATTCTCCGTTGTCTCGCCACCGGCCACATTCCCCACACCACCCTGCAGAACCGGCACCGCCACGAGCTGAGCGAGCAGGTTATAGATCCGCAGACTGACGCGGTGTTGACGTCCCGGGTCCGTGCATCCCTCTTGATCGGCGATCACGAACTTGATCCGGGTGTCCTGACTTACCGGGTTTGGAAAATTCTGTTTCAGTTCCAACCCGGCGCCTTGTCCTCCGCCGGTTTGGGTTGAACCCTGGGCCGCCGAACGACTTGGCATGAACGCGCCGAGCACGAGCACCAAAAACAGCGCCCGCCACAGGTGCTTCATGATTTCTCCAAATGCTGACGAAAAGGGTCTTTAGACGCTAACTCCTACAAAGGTGGACAAGTGTTCTTCTGGCGCGAACTTAAGAATGAGTTTTGGAAGTGTCAAGCCGAGTGCCCGTTACTCCTCTTAGGACCCTGCCAACATCCCGGCGTTCCGTAATGCCGCTGCGATCGCAGTACTCCAGAAACGGAATAAGGAACTTCCGCGAAAGCCCCAGCATGTCTCTGAACTGCGCCGGCGCATACACTTGCCCCGGCTTCAAACCCGAGCTCACCCTCGCAAGCAACGCTTCCAGCGCGTCCCGGTCGTAAAAGCGATCCGTTTCCACCTGCACGACTCGCCCCTGCCGCTCCAAAAAGCGGAGCAGCCCGGGTACAGAGCCGCCATAACGCGAGACGAGTTCTCCGACGCTCGGCGGCTCACTGCCGCCAGCGCAAATATCATGCGCTACGCGGTCCGCGGCCGTCGAGTCTTCGACGCTCGGAGTCGGTACCCAACCGGGACGGCGGATTACGGGGCCGAAGGATTCGATCTCACAGCCCTGCTCCATCTCGCGGATCGCGATGTCGGCGAGCTCGTCACGGACGCGCAGCCCCTCACGCAAAGTCCGGGAGGGAATTCCCAGAGCCAGCGGAGAACGGATCTCATAGTCGGCGACGATTCTTCTGATGCTTGCCATTACTTGTTCGACAGCGCCGGCGCTGAAAAGGTTGTGCGAGCCCGCATATGCGCCCAGCTGATCAACAAGCTCTGGCACTTCTCCGGGCAGGCAGCCGCTGCGCACTGGAAGGTCCAGCACCCGGACCCCACGAGCTGCCTCGGATTCCAGGATGAACTCGGCGCGGGCCGCACTGCTGGACGACAACCGCTCCAGACTGAGCAGCCAGTCGGATCCCAGGGGACGTCGCCGCGCATGGGGATCGACGACTACGCCGCCACCGATCGTACGCAGCGGCGCCGGCATGCGCAACACGAATCGATCCCCGCCGCGCAGTGTGACGGGGGCAGCAGTAGAGACTCGCGCCAACCGGCGCCCTGCCGCGTCCGGAAGCGAGAAGACCAGCCGTGCCTCCGCTTCGGACGCGCCGGCATGGAGGCGGACTTCCGTTCTCTGAGAGAGGCTTGGCGCAACGTCGGCGTCAATCGATATCACGCCCTCGAACAGCGCGGTCGGCTCCCAGATCTCATCGGTCACCAACACTGATCCCCGGGAGACCTCGCCAACCTCAACGCCGGAAAGCGCGACTGCGGCTCGTCCGCCGCCCGCCGCGCGCGGGGAGGCGTTCCCGTGCTGCTCGATGCGACGAACTCTGGCGATTTTCGCCGAAGGAAGAATTACCACGTTGCCGTCGACGGAGAGCTCGCCGCTCCAGACGGTTCCCGTGACGACCGTTCCGGTTCCCTTCACCGTGAATGCGCGATCGACCGGCATGCGGAAGATGTCGTCCCGAATTTTCGGGGCTGATTTGCCCAATCCCTCCGCCAACGCGCCGCGAAGATCTTCGATGCCCGCGCCGGTGCGGCTGGAGCAAGTCACGATCGACGGCGCGCCGAGCCCGGAATCGGCAAAGAGCGCGAGGATGTCACTACGCACCAGCGCCAGCCAGTCTTCATCGGCCAGATCTGACTTGGTGATGGCGACAACGAGTTGCGGGATTTGCAACAGACTGAGGATCAACAGATGCTCGCGCGTTTGCGGCATGACGCTTTCGTCCGCTGCGACCACCAGTAGTCCGAGGTCGATCCCGCTGGCGCCGACAAGCATGCTGCGCACGAAATCCTCGTGCCCGGGCACATCGATCACTCCAACCGTTCCAACGCCGTCGAGAGGGAGCGGCGCGAAGCCGAGATCGATTGTTATCCCGCGACGCTTCTCCTCCGGCAACCGGTCGGCATCGATGCCCGTGAGTGCTTTGACCAGGGCGGTCTTCCCGTGATCGATGTGTCCGGCAGTACCGATGATCAAGCAGCGCTCCAGCGCTCGTGCTCCCAGACGGCGAACGCGCGGAGTGGCCTGTCGTCGGTGAGGTGCGCGCCGAGGAACTCGCGGAGGAGCCTTTGGTGCGATCGCGCTTCGGCTTCGGCGAGGCCGGCGGAGTCCGCCGTCTCCAGCCAGACTCGGATCGCTGCGCGCGCGGATGCGGGAATTCTGCGGCCACCGGGCGCCATCCGACTGCATGATGGGCACACGATTCCTCCGGAGGCGTGGGAGAAGGTCGCGTCCTCGCTCTCGCGCAGCGGGGTGTGGCAGAGCGCGCAACTGGAGAGCTCGGGGGTGAAGCCGAGCACCGAGACTAACCGCCAACAGGCGGCAAGTCCATCCTCGAGTGTTCGGTCGGGTGGGGATGCGGCGATGCGGTCGAGTGAGTCGGATACAGTCTCATACAGCTCCTCGCTCGCCTCTTCCCCCGCAAAACGGAGGGCCAGCTCGGCCACCGTGGAGGCGGCGGTGAATCTTCCGACATCTTCAGCCAGCGCGCCACGCGTCCGGCTGATGTCGAAGCCGGCGAGGTTGTGGAGCTCTCTATTGGGCTTGATGTAAAGCTGAGCCGAGCCCTCGGCGAACAGGTCCAGTGCGGTTCCGTAGCGGCCACGGGATTTTCTGGCGCCGCGAGCGAGCGCGGATTGCACTCCCGACTCTCGCGTCAGGAGCCGGATGATGCGCGAGCTCTCGAGGTAATCGAAGGCGTGCAGGACAATCGCATCCGTCGCAAGCAGCGGCATGATGAGAATTTAACACGCGGCCTGGGAGCGAATGTCTTCAGAAGCCGCCGCTCGCGCGGGCGCCGAGGAAAAAGGTGCGGCGCGGCGTCGCAAAGTTCAGCACCTCTTCGTATTTGCGGTCGAAGACATTATCGACCCGGGCATTTAGGCTGAGTCCGCCGCGGCGAAAACCGGGGACCGGATATTCCGCCGACAGGTCGACCTTGGTGTAGGATGGCAGCGTCACGCGCGGCGAAGGAAACTGAGCGAAGTCGACGTCGGGGCGTTTGCCCACGTACGTGACCGCGGCTCCAACGCTGGCACCCGGGGCCGCGGCGTACGATACGTTCACCCCGCCCGAATGCGTCGGTCGGCGAATGAGCGCGTCACCCACTCGATCGGTTCCCTGATACGCCGGATCGACCGATGTCACTTTCGGAGCAACGATCGAGTAGCTGGCATTGGCTCGCCATGCCGCGTTCGGAGCGAGCTTCAGCTCGAATTCGGCACCATTCGAGGTCGCCGCGGTGAGATTGGCGAAGCTTCCCTTGAAGCTGGGCGGGGCGCCGTTGACGAACTGGATGAGATCGGTGAAGCGCTGGGCAAAGTAGCCGCCGCTCAGTTCCAGCATCTGGGGGACGATGGTCGTGACAAGGCCGATTTCGGCCGACCGACTGCGCTCCGGCCGGAGACCGGGACTGCCCACAGTGAACAGCGTCGGGCGGAGCTGATTGAACGCCGGTGCGTTGAACGCGGTGCTGACCGAGGCCCGCACATGAACCTGTGAAATGACCGTCGCGTTGACGCCGAGGCGATAGGTCTCGTACCGGTGGTAGTCGGAGTTGTCGTCGGTGCGGCCGGCGGCCGTGTAGGACACTCGGTCCGCGACGTTGCCGAGCAGCTCCGTGTAATAGGCAACGTTGTGACGGGATGCGTCGAATGAATCGGTCTCGGTCGTCGGAGCGCCGACATTGCCCGAAGCATTCGAGCTGTGCTCGTGCTCGCGCTCGTATGAGCCGCCGACGGTCAGGGTGGTCTGTCCGGGCAGAAACGCAGCGACTCGGCCTTCGAGATTGCGACGATAGCCGCGCGAAAGAGAGGCGGAGTGTTGTGGTGCGGGGGCGCCGAACGGCGTCGCGATGTCCTCACTCAAGTCGGAAACGTCATTGCTGCCGGCGAGCAGCCTCGCCTGAAGGGTGGAGCTCAGGTTGCGGCCGCCGTCAAAGCCGACGGTAAGTCGATGCTGGACGCGATAAGAGTTGGTATCGACGGGAGCGCCGGTGAAGTCGGTGGGGTAATGAAACTCCGCCGCCGTGTATCGCGCCGAAATGCGGGCGTCTCCGGTGGCGGCGTCGCCGAGCGTCAGCGCCGAGCTGAGGGTGCCGTTCCTGTATTGATTGTTGAACGGGATGATACCATCGGTGGAGTGTCGGGCGGCGCCGACCGAGTATCCGGCCAGACCGCTCGAGCCGCTGGCGTCGCCGTCGACGTCGAAAGAGTGGTAGGTGCCGCCCCGCGCGCCAACCGATGCGCGGCCCGCTCCGGTTCCGCGACGCGTAAAGATCTGCACTATCCCGGTGACGGCGTCGGCGCCGTAAAGCACGCTCGCGGGGCCGCGGACGATCTCGATTCGATCGATGTTGTCGGTGGTGAGATGGCTGAAGTCAAATGAGCCCCCGGGGGCGTTCACCGCGACGCCGTCGATCAGCACCTTGGTGTATCTGCTTTCTCCACCCCGCAGAAACAGTGAGGTAATGGCGCCGTAGGATCCGCTCTGAACGAGCATTGCGCCCGGTACCTCACGGAGCGCATCGGAAACGCGCGTGATTCCCCGCGCCCGGAGATCGTCGCCCGAGATGACCGTCACGGGCTGGGACAGCGTCGCCGCGGGCCGGGGGACTTTGGACGCTGAAACGACCACGGTGCTCAGTCTGGTCGTGTCGGGAGCCTGGGCTGCAAGCTCGCGCCGCGCCCCGAGAATGACTGCGACAACGATGGACAATGTTCGGACGTTCATGAGAATTCGTTCGGTTGAAGTGGGTGGTCAAAGCCTGAGCGGGCGCCGTAGCGGGACGAGCGCGGGCGCGCCGATGGCGGGGTCACGGGTGATGACCAGCGGCCAGTCGTAGATCTGCTCCAGCCGGTCGGCGCGCATCACCTCGGCGGGCGTACCGCTGATGGCGATCCTGCCCTGATCGAGCACCACGATCCTGTCGGCAAACCGCGCGACGAGATTGAGCTGATGGCTTACGAGCAGCACTGCCAGCCCCGAGCGGGCCAGAGAATACAGCAGCTCGAAGATCGCCATCTCGTGCGCCACATCGAGAAACGTCGTCGGCTCGTCGAGAACGATTGCCGGAGTCCGTTGCGCCAGCGCGCGGGCGATCCGCACGCGCTGCCATTCGCCGCCTGACAGCGCATCGGTCTGGCGGGCGGCCAGTTCGTGGACGCCAGCCTGGACCAGCGCCTCCTCCACCGCCCGCTCGTCCTCACGCGACGGCGAGCGCCAGAGACCAAGATGCGGGTATCTGCCGAGTGCGACGTACTCTCGCACCGGAACGGGAAACGCCGGCTCCTCCCGCTGCGGCACCACCGCGACACTTCGCGCCAGATCGGCGTACGACATCTCGCGGACGTCCCGGCCGTCGAGATTCGCCGCGCCGCCAACCATTTCCGCGCGACGCAGGAGCGCTCGCACGACCGAGCTCTTTCCCGAGCCGTTGGGACCGGCGAGCGCGGTGAGCTCGCCCCTCCCGCTCGAGAAGCTGACTCCGTCGACCGCGTTTCGACCGACACCCGGGTAGGAAACGACCAGATCCCTGAAGGCGATCACGAGATCCGCCGGAGCTGAATCAGAAAAAACGGCACCCCGAGCACGGCAGTGATCGCGCCGAGGGGAAGCTCGGTCGGCGCATCGAGAGTGCGTGCTGCCAGGTCGGCGGCGACGACGAGTGTCGCCGCCGTCAGTCCCGAGGCGATGATGAGGGGGCGATGCGCGCGAATTCCCATCGCTCGCGCGATGTGCGGGACGACGAGTCCGACGAAGCCTATCAACCCGGCCGCCGCGACCGTCGCGGCGGCAAGCAATGCCGCGAGCAGAAACGCGCGGCGCCCGGCTCGCTCGGCATCGACGCCAAGAGAGGCCGCGGCCTCCTCACCGAGGGAGAGCACGTCGATCTCTCGCGCCCAGTAGATGAGCGCGCCGCCGGCAGCCAGCACCGTCGCGGCGAGCCAGCCAGCGCGGTGCCAGTTGGCATCAACCGCGGACCCCATCATCCACCACAGCGCGCCGCGAAGGTTGTTGGGCGATGCATTGGCCAGCGCGATCATGATCACAGCGTTGGCGAAGGCGCCGACGATGACGCCGGCAATGAGAAGCGTCCGTACATCGGCGCGAGCGCTTCTGCCGCCCACCCGGGCCACGGCCAGCGCGACGAAGACCGCCCCGATCCCGCCAACGAACGCTCCCACCGTGATGACCGCGTCGCTGGTCGCGCCCAGCGCGTACGCCAGCACCGCTCCGACCGCCGCCCCGCCCGAAACCCCGAGCAGATACGGCTCAGCAAGGGGATTGCGCAGCGCTCCCTGCAACGCGGCTCCGCTGGAGCCCAGACCAACCCCGACCAGCGCGCCCAGCACGACGCGCGGCAGACGCAGATCGCGAACGATCGCCACCGCGGTCGGATCTCCGCGGCCCATTAGCGCATCCACGACGCCCCGGAGCGGAACGTGGACGGCTCCATACGCGATCGAGACGAGGGCGACCGCGAGGAGTGCTGCGATCATGGCGGGCCAAAGCGACGCACGAAACCGCATCACCGCACGATGCCGGGGTGGAGTGCGTTGGCGAGGAAGACCGCTGCCTCCCCCAGACGCACCGATGGTCGCCCCACCAACGTCGTATCGACCACGACGATCTTCCCATCTCGCGCCGCCCTCACTATGCGCCAGCGGGAATCCGAGCGAATCTGGCGGGCGCCCTCCGGTCCGGCGAGGATGAAATCGGGATCGCGCCTGGCGACATCCTCGAGGCCGATCTGTCCGGAAGCGCCGGTAATGTCGGCGTACACATTTCGTGCGCCGGCGACGTCGACCAGCTCGTTCATGAAGCTGCCCGATCCGATGGTGATGAGCGGTGAGTCCCAGATGTGCCAGAACACTGTGGGACGTGTCGCGCCGGCCGTCGCCGCGCGGACGCGATCGAGTGTGCCCTGCACCGAATCGATCACCGTTCGCGCGCGCGCGGTGTCGCGCAGAATCGCGCCCAGCAACCCGGTGACGCGACGGAAGTCGGCGATGCTGTTGGTTCGAAGCGACAGCGTGTTGATGCCGGCCGCGCGGAATCGGTCGGCGGCGGGCCTGTTTTCCTGGCTCGCATAGAGCAGGACCAGGTCGGGGCGCGTGCCCAGCACGGCCTCGACGTTCGGCCTTATTCCGTCGCCGAGATCCGGGACCAGCGTCGCCGAATCAGGCGATTGATCGTACTTCGAGCGCCCGACGAGGCGTGAGCCGCCGCCGAGCGTGAAGACAAGTTCCGTGGTGGCAGGGCTGAGCGACACGATCCGCCGCGGCGCGTTGTCGGCGAGAGAGATGGTGTTGCCGAAATCGTCGCGCAGCTCGCCGGCGTTCTTCGATGAATTGTCGCAGGCAGTGGCGCCCAATGCCAACACCGCAATAGATAACAAGACCGCCGGGCGAAAAAACAAAACGGACACTCCTCCCACGAGGAATGCCCGCAACGAGCACGCGCCGACCCGACGCCTGACCGCCACCAGGCCTCCCCCGAGGCTCTGCGAAAGTGGCGCGGACGAAAGTCGTCTCCTGGCTCCGGGCGTTCGGACTCACCTTCCCAGCCGCTCCTGCAGCCAGTGGCGTTACGAGTCCGACTACGTTGCCCGTTACAGTGGCGGGGCCGCACCGGCCTTCAACCGGTTTCCGTGGCTCCCGTCCGCGATTCGATTATGTGGCGAAGCTACCTACGCCGCAGCGCCTGCGCAAGCGCGAGCACCATCGAGCCGCCGATCACGAGCGTCAGCGCGACGAGATAGCGCGGATCGATCGTGTGCGTCGCCGGCGGCGGCGGCAGATCGATGGTGGCGACGGAATTCTTGGGCACATCGGAGCCGAGAAACCGGCGAAAGTCGCGACCGTCAACCGTGACCGAATCGACCTCCTTCAGATGTGGGCCAGTCACGCTGCCGGCTTTCTCTTCGATCATGACCTCCAGGATGCCGTTCTCTTCCTCGACGGGGAGCTTGAGAGGAAAATCCTCGGCAGGCAGAGAATAGGAAAACGAGATCTGCTTGATGCCGGGCGCGAGCGGAGCGAACACGCTCACCAGGCCGTTCGAGTACGTCACGGCGGCAGCCGAGATGTCGCCCTGCGAAACCTTGAAGTCGGAAGCGCTGGGGGGGATGTGGGTTTGCCAGGTTGCCGCACCGGGCCCTTCGCCGACGGCGACGCGGGTGACCGAGCTGTCGTTCGAGAGATCGTACACCTCGACGATCGACCGCAGGGCATTGGCGTCGGCGGCGGAGATCACGACGTGATGCCCGCGCACCGTGAACGGCACGTGCCGCGAAGTGGTGTCGAATACGGTGATCTCACCGTCGTCGCCGCTGACAACCGCCGAAGTGAGCGGCGGCGTGAAATAGGCGATGCCATCGTGCGACGCGGAAACGAAGTAGAGCGCATCTTCGCTGCCGGTGCGCTCGTAGGTGAAAGCATACCTGCCGCGGGCGTCGGATCGGACGGAGTCGAGAGGTCCGGCGCGGTCGGGGCCGACTCGATGCAGCACGACCCAGGCGCCGGGGACCGGGTCCATTCGTCGTGTGCCAGGACGCACGACGCGCCCCGAGACCCTCTGCGGAAGTGATGGCGCGGATGGGAGGCCGGCCTGCAGCAAGAGCAGGACGGCCAACTTACATATTGAACTTACCAAAGTCTTCCGGCCGCAGATTCTCCAGATATTCCTTCAGCTGCTCGGCGGACATTTCCTCCGACGGCTCGGCGACGGTCTCGGGAGCGGTCTGGCCTTCCTCGAGGAGCAGCGCTGTGAGCAGACTCTCCTGCGCGAAGATGGGCGCTTCGAAGCGAAGGGCGATGGCGATGCTGTCCGACGGCCGCGCGTCGATGTGCACCGCGCCAGCGGTCCTGGCGATGTGCAGCTCCGCATAGAACGTGCGGTTCTCGACCTTGGTGATGTTGACGCGCCGCAACGTCCCGCCGAGGCCGATGATCAGATTCTTGCAAAGGTCGTGGGTGAGCGGCCGTTCGCGCTTGAGCTTGTTCATCTCGATCACGATCGACTCGGCTTCCGGCTGGCCGATCCAGATCGGCAGGAGCCGCGCGCCTCCCTTCTCCTGCAGAATAACGACGTAGGAGTTCGTGGAGCGGTCGAGCCCCAGGCGCATCACTTCGACTTCGACGAGTTGCATCAGATCAAATTAACGTCGTGGGCGGAAAGTATAAAAGCTGACCACCGGACGGCGGCCAGCTTTTATTGGACGAGCGACGCGAACGCTAGCGCGCGTCAGCGGCTTTCTTCAGCTCCGCAACGCGATCAAGCCGCTCCCAGGTGAAGAGCGTTCCCTTGCCGTTCTTTTTCGGAGTGCGACCGAAATGCCCGTACGACGATGTCGGGCTGTAGATCGGCTTCCGCAGGTCGAGGGCGGCGATGATTCCCTTCGGCGTGAGATCGAAGGTCTTGATTATGGCCTTGAGGATCGCCGTCTCCGGCACGGTGTTGGTCCCGAACGTATCGACGTTGATCGAGACGGGCTCGGCGACGCCGATGGCGTAGGCGACTTGCACCTCGCAGCGCCTCGCCAGCTTGGCGCCGACCACGTTCTTGGCGACCCAGCGCGCCGCGTAGCACGCGGATCGATCGACTTTCGAGGGATCCTTGCCGCTGAAAGCCCCGCCCCCGTGACGTCCCATGCCGCCGTAGGTGTCGACGATGATCTTGCGGCCGGTGAGCCCGGCATCGCCCTGAGGTCCGCCGATGACGAACCGGCCGGTGGGATTGATATGGAACTTGATGTCCTTGTCCCGCAGATGCCTGGGGATCACCGGGTCCACGACTTCGCTGATGATTGCTTCCCGCAGCTTCTTGTGCGAGATGTCCTCTGAATGCTGGGTCGAGACGACTACCGTCTCCACACCGACGGGCAGCGCGTCCTCGTACAGCACGGTCACCTGCGCTTTACCGTCCGGGCGGACCCAGCCGCCGTCCTTGGACCGGCGGAATTCAGCCAGCCTCTCGGTGAGGCGATGCGCCAGCTGGATGGGCATCGGCATCAGCTCGTCCGTCTCGTCCGTAGCATAGCCGAACATCATGCCCTGATCGCCCGCTCCGCCCGTATCGACTCCCTGGGCGATATCGGGTGACTGCTTGTCGATGGTGCTGATGACAGCGCAGGTCTTCGAGTCAAATCCGAATGCCGCTTCGTTGTAGCCGATCCGGTCGATCGTCGAGCGCACGATCTCAGGAACGTTTACGTAGGTCTTGGTGGTGATTTCTCCGGCAACACAAGCGAGCCCGGTGGTCACTAAGGTCTCGCAGGCTACTCTCGCCTGGGGATCGTCTTTCAGAATGGCATCGAGGATGGCGTCCGAGATCGCGTCCGCAACCTTGTCAGGATGACCCTCGGTGACGGATTCGGAGGTGAACAGATGTCGATCGAGCACGAAATTCCTCTGAGGAATTTGAGGATGATCGGTGGCAACGGTCGCGGGCCGTACTATTCCCGCGCCGAGGAGGCTTTCACTCCACCGGAGCTTTCGAAGATATTTGCCTCGACGAAGCCAGGCAACCCATCGCGCAAAAAGGACGCGTCGCCGAAAGCGGCCATTAGGCGGCGACGCAGCTCCCCCTCGGCTTCGCGAGCGGTCCGCGACTCGATCGCCGCGTTCGCCGCTTCGGCAGCGACGCTGGCGCTGACTCCGCGCACGATCCGCTTCACCAGCGGCACGGCGCGGCCGGCGACGCTGAGTGAGCGGACACCAAGTCCAATGAGGGCGAATGCCATCAGGGGCTGCGACGCCATCTCGCCGCACACCGCGACCTCGAGGCGATGGGTGCTGCCGACGTCTACGATGCGCTTGATCAGGGTCAACACGGCCGGATGGAGCGGCGTGAAGCGGGCCGCCAGCGCGGCGCTGCCTCGATCCACTGCCAGGGTGTACTGAACGAGGTCGTTGGTGCCGATGCTGAAGAACGACACGTCGTCCACGAGCGTGTGCACCGAGAGCGCGGCGGCGGGGGTCTCGACCATCACACCGAGGGGGAGATCATGGCGGTACGGCACGCCGCGCGCGTCGAGCTCGGCCGCCGCCTCGTTGAGGAGATGCTTGGCCTGCTTCACCTCGTCGAGCGTGATGATCAGAGGGAACATGATGCGGACGTCACCGTGCATCGCAGCCCGGAGCAGAGCGCGCAGCTGGGTCTTGAACAGCTCGGGCTCGTCCAGGCACATCCGGATTGCGCGCCAACCGAGGAACGGGTTGGCGTCGGCGACGTAACCGCCCATGGGTAGCTTGTCGCCTCCGACGTCGAAAGTCCGAATCACCACCGGCCTCCCGCCGAAAGCCTCGACGACGTGACGATAGGCGCGGTACTGCTCTTCCTCGTCGGGCATCGTGGCGCGACCCACGACCAGGAACTCGGTGCGCATCAGACCTACGCCTTCGGCCCCGCTGTGAGCGGCGAATTCCGCTTCTTCGGGAAGATCCACGTTGGCGCGCAGGGTCACCCAGTGTCCGTCGAGCGTGACCGAGTCGGCGACCGACAGCGCCTGCAGCTCCTTGTCCTCCAGAGCCTCGACCGCTCTTCGCTCGCGGTAGATCTTGATCTGACCGGGAGTCGGGTTGACCACCAGTACACCCGAAGTGCCATCGAGAATCACGTGCTCGTTCCCGCTCAGCTGTTCGGTCGCGTCGCGCAGGCCGACCACCGCCGGCAGACCGAGTGACCGAGCGAGGATCGCCACGTGCGACGTCCTGGTGCCCGCGTCGGTGGCAATTCCAATGATCGCTTCGCGGTCCAGCTGGACGGTGAGGCTCGGCGTCAGGTCGTGGGTGACGAGAATCTTGTTCGATCCTTTCGGCAGATCGATCGGGTCATGATCGGGCAGGCCAAGCAGAATCGAGAGTACGCGAATGTGCACGTCGATCAGGTCACCCACCCGCTCGCGCAGCAGCGGCCTGGCGTGTCCGGCGAACTGCTGCCGCCACTCGAACAGCACCAGATCAAATGCCTTTTCGGCGCCGAGGTTCTGTTGAATGAGCTCCTCGACCTGGCGGAGCAGCTCGCCGTCTTCCAGGATCGAGAGCTGGACGTCGAAGATCGCCGCTTCCTCGGGGCCGGCGTTCCTTTCAGCCCGGGCGCGCACCTGCTTTAGCCGCTCTCTTGCCTGCGCCAGCGCGGCATGGAAGCGTTTGGTCTCGGCGGGGATTACTTCGTCGGGAATGATGCGATGCCGGACGTCGGGCACCTCCCACCGCAGGAGGTGGACGGGGCCATCTACAATTCCAGGAGAGGCGGGCATCCCCGCGATTCCCTTGGCCATCAACTCTCCCCGAACTTGTTGGCGATCACAGCCTGCAGCGCATCGAGAGCCTGCTCGGCATCGTCGCCCACTGCTCGAATGACGATCGTCGCGCCGAACTCGGCCGCCAACATCATTACTCCCATGATGCTCTTGGCGTTGACCTCGAGATCATCGCGCACGATGGTGACGCTGCTCCTGAATTTCCCGGCCGTCTTCACGATCTCGGCGGCGGGGCGAGCGTGTATGCCCAGCTTGTTGACGATTCTTACTTCGCGCTCAGGCATCAGGTGATTACCGAGTAGAGAACGAACACCGCGAGAACTCCGAGAGCAA
Organism: Gemmatimonadaceae bacterium; assembly: GCA_036488915.1. GTDB lineage: Bacteria > Gemmatimonadota > Gemmatimonadetes > Gemmatimonadales > Gemmatimonadaceae > UBA4720. The sequence continues at coordinate 18,210 of DASXGU010000119.1, forward strand.
TCCGCCAGCCTTCCACACGCTCGCGCAGCTTGGCGAGGACGAGAATTCCGACCAGCGCGACGCCTATGATCGCGCCCGCCAGGGCGCGTCCAGGACCAGCAACGCGCTGGAGCGCCAGCGGCACCGCCATGCCGGCGATGAGGGCGGCGGCGCAGGCGATGTACTGCGGCCCCTGACGAAGGACCGGATTGCCGAGTGCCGATGCGACGTTGAGCCCGCGCGACAATCCGATTCGGAGCCCCCAAGCCCTGAGGAGAAGATGCCCGGTGTTGTATAGCAAGAGAAATGTACCAACGACACCCAGCGGCGACCCACCCAGGCCATAAACTCCGATCGCTACCACCGAGCAGAATGGTAACCAGCTCGCCCAGACCAGCCGATCGCCGACGCTCCCCAGCGGCCCGGCGAGCGCCGTCCGAAAGCGCTCGATGCGCGCCGGCTCGACTCCCTCGAGCTCGGCTCGGGTGAGCGCTCCCACGGCGACGCCGGCCAGGTACGGGTGCGCATTGAAGTAGCGCGACTGGCGCGCCAGCGCGGCGCGGTACGCCGGACCATCGATCCCGCCGGGCAGATGGCGAAGCGCGGGCTCGATGACGAAGCCGATGCCGGTCCCGTTGAGAGTCTCGTAGTTCCAGGACCCCTGCAGAGCGAGCAGGCGAAAATACATCGCAGCGCGGACGCGCAAGGGAAGCCTGACCATGGGCGGCGTTGGTGGCGTCATGGACGCACCAGCAGCAAGGTCCACGCGATCAGGCCTGCCAGAAAAAACCACACGATGTGCCGGACCGAGTGGTAGACCTTCCAGAGCGCGCCGCCGGCGACGACTGCGGCGAGCACGACCACGACCGCCCGCGACGGCGCGCTGTCGCTGCCCCAGACCGCCACTATCGCCTTCACGATCGGCGCGAAGATGATCATCGCCACCAGTGTCACCAGCGCGCCGCGCAGCAGATCCATCGACATGCCGGTCAGATGCAGAGAGATCAGGGCGTTTCGCGAGCCCTCCTCGATGCGGTCGCGCGCGCGCTCGAGTCGCGAGGCGATGATGCGGCGCAGCACCACCATGCTCCAGCCGCTGATGCTGGCCGTGAGAAGAGCGGCGAGGATCGACGCAGGCAGCGCGCCCCTGCTTCCCAGCGGCTGCATCGCGAAAAGCACTCCGCCGACCACGCCGGCAGAGCCCCATTCCGGATAGCGCGAAGCACCGAACGGAAGCGTATCGAGCGCTATCATCTCGAGCACCACGCCAATGAGAAGGCCGGCATTGGAATGGCCGATGAACGCGCCGGCGACTGTCGCCGCGACAATCGGGCGCGAGATCATCGCCTGCGGAAAGCTGACCACGTCGAGCCCCAGGAGTCCACCGAGCATGGCGATGGGAAGGGCCTGGAGAAGATTCAAGAGGACTCGCCCTCCAGAACCTCGGCCAGCGGGACCGAGCGCGCCGAAGGAACGTCCTGGGCGGTAACCTCGACACCGGCCGCCTCGACCTCCTGCAGCTGACGCTCCTCTTCGGGAGTGAGGAAGATGTAACGCAGCTTCGCCGTGCGTCCGGCGCGGTGATGAATTCCGCCCAGATTGACGCTGCCGATCGCTTTGACGCCCCTCACCAGCCTCTGCATGCTGGTGATGTCGCCGGTGATGAGTATCCCGGGCCGGGGATCGGCGGCGTATTTCGGGTGGTCGCGAACGGCGGTGGCGACATCGGCAAAGTAAATCTCCATCTCCGGAGGTACGGCCATTCGGTAGAGCTCCTTCTCCCAATCGCTCGAAGAAACGAGGTCATCCACAAGCACCAGAAAGCGAGCGTTGAGCGGCTGGCCCCAGCCGACCACTACCTGACCATGGATCAAACGGTCGTCGATGCGATAGAGGTGGATCCCCATCAGCGACCGACCACTATCAGCGAAGCCTTTCCTCGTTCGGCGGCCGCCCGTGCGGCCTCGGTCGGCGGCACCGAGGTGTTGAAGACGAACTCGAGAAGCGTGGCGAGGTTGACGCCGCTTACAAGGATCAATCCGGGCTCGTCCTTCACGATCCGGCGGGCGGCGATGGTGGCACTTCCGGCCGGGAGATCCGTGAAAATCACACGCGCACCCGTTCGCGCCAGCTGTTCGCGGATGGTGGCCTCGATCGATTCCGGAGTCATCCCGAGCATCGACAGCACGACCAGCTTGTCGGCCATCCCGCAGATCTGACCGACCGCTGAGACCAGCCCTCCGGCAAAGTCGCCGTGTCCGATTACGATGGCGCGCGGATGCTCCGGCGCCGTGTCCTTCACATCACTCATGATCTTCCTGGAGATACTCGCGGATGTTGTTGGCCGCCGCAGTTTTCATGCGGCCGACCAGCCTGTCGTTGAAGGCTTCCGCTGCGTTGACGCCCGAATACCTCAGAAGATGATTGAGGGCGATGACCTCGGCTACTACCGTGATGTTCTTGCCGGGATTCAGGAACACCGTCACCTTGGGCAGCTCGACGTCGAGAATGGTGGTCGTCTCGACATCGAGACCGGTACGCTCGACGACGGCGTGCTGGTCCCATTCCTCGAGCTGCACAACGACCTCGATGCGCTTTTGCTGTCTGACTGCCCGAATGCCGAATATGGCGGGAATGTCGATCAGGCCGACGCCGCGAATCTCCATATAGTGACGCTGGAGCTCGTGGCCGCGCCCGATCAGCACGTCGTTGCCGCGCTTGCTGGCGATGACGAGATCGTCGGCAACGAGGCGATGGCCGCGCTCGACCAGGTCCAGCACGCACTCCGATTTGCCGATTCCGCTCTTGCCGCTGAAGAAAAGGCCGACGCCAAAGACGTCGGCCAGCGACCCGTGAAGCGACACCGTCGGTGCGAACTCCATCTCCAGCACCGGCTTGATGCGTCGATAGAACTCGGCAGTCTTGAGCCGGGTGCGAATGACCGGGACCCCCGACGCGGTAGCCGTCTCCTTGAGTCCGGTCGGGAGTCGCTGCCCCTTCGTCACGAAGACGGCGGGGATCGGAAAGGAAAAGAAAAGCTCGAGGACCTTGCGCCGCTCGGCGGGGCTGAGCGACGCGAGATACGTGATCTCGGTTTCGCCGAGAACCTGAAGCCGCTCCGCCGAGAACCGCTTCACGTATCCGGCCAGGGCAAGCCCCGGGCTCGACACCTCCGCATTGCCGACGACGCGGTCGTGACCGGCGCCGGGCTCGATCTCCTCGAGCTGCAGCGTTCCGCGCAAGCGGTCCAGGAGCTGACCGACGGTTACTTTCGGGGGAGCCACTCGAGTCCTGTCTTCATTGGGCGACGACTTGCTCCAGATGCATCAGCGTCTCTTCGGCGGTGCGATCCCACGTAAACTTTTCGGCGAAGCGGCGCCCAGCGTCCCCCAGAACGCCGACGAGATTCGGGGTTCGGACGAGCCCGCGCATAGCGGCGGCCATCGCCTGTGGATCGTCCTGCGGAACGAGAAAGCCGGTCTCGCCATCGATGACCGATTCGCGAATTCCGGGTGAATTGGCCGCGATCACGGGAGTGCCGCAAGCGGACGCTTCGAGGTTGCTGATGCCCCACCCTTCTTTCGGCGATGCAAGAACGGATGCCCAGCTGCGGCGCAGCAGGTGAACCTTCTCTTCCTCAGGAATGAAGCCAAGAAACTTTACCCTGCCTGAAAGATCGAGTGATTTTACCAGACCTTCGAGCCGGGCGCGATAGTCGCCGGTGCCGGCGATCTCGAGCGTAGCCTCGGGGATATTGAGCGCCGCGAATGCATTGATGACCACATCGACGCGCTTGTACTTCTTCAATCTGCCCAGATACACGAACGAAGGATTGGTCGAGCGCTCCGCCGCGTTCGGGGTGAGCCGCGACGAATCGACTCCGTTGTAAATCACCCTCACCGATTCGCGGGGAATGCCGCGCGCCGCGAGATCGTCGGCCGTGCTGAGGCTGACCGCCTCGAAAGGCACGCGTCTGTAAAGCGCCCCGAGAGGCTGCTCGGAGAGCCAGACCGCGGCCGCCAGAGGAAGCGGCGCTTCACGAAACACGGTGGCCCCGAACAAGTGGTGGACGAGGGCAACCAGCTTAGGCAATCCCCAGAGGGGCGTGTATAGCGGGACCTTGTTGAGGTCTTCGATCACCACATCGTAATCGTTCTTCCGAAGGTGGCGGTCGAAGTACTGCCGGGCGAGAAAGGGATAGGTCGAGCGGGTGCCGGTCCGATGCACGTCGATGCCGTCGAGAGTGATGCGGGTGGGAGCGTCATCCCATGAGCTGCAGAGCAGATCGACGCCATGACCCTTCCTGACGATGCGGCTGAACGTCTCCTGCAAATGGAGCTCGGCGCCCCCGGCCTGCGGATTCAGGCGGTCCTGCCAGTTGAGAACGAGTATCCGCACTAGATCATGCCGGCCTGTCGCGCGAAAGCGTCGAGCACGCCGTTGACGAACTTCGCGCTGGCCGATGTCCCGAAGCGCTCGGCAAGGCGCACCGCCTCCTGAATGGCAACACGGGGCGGCGTCTCCCCCTTCATCAGCTCCGCGGCGCCGAGTCGCAGCACCGATCGCTCGATGGCGCCGAGCCGCTCGAGGCGCCAGTTGGTGGTCACGTCGGCGAGCCGGGTGTCGAGATCATCGCCGCTCTTCGCCACCTCACGCACGAGGAGTCCGGCGAGCCTCCTCTCCTCGGGCGTGACTGCCAGGTCATCCCACACCTGGGTGGCGACGCGATCCAGATTCTTGCCGCCCCGCATCTCGCACGCGTACAGCGCCTGGAGCGCGCGCGCGCGGGCGCGGGATTCAATCCGCATCGTCGGGGTCGAGGCGGCTTGCGAGGTCCACCATCTCGAGTGTGGCGAGCGCGGCGTCGTAGCCTTTGTTGCCGTGGACGCCGCCGGCGCGCGCTTCTGCCTGCTCATCGGTATCGCAGGTGAGCACGCCAAATCCAATCGGACTGTCCGTGTCTATCCCCGCTGCGGCGAGCCCGCGAGAGGCTTCACCGGCGATGAAGTCGAAGTGCGCGGTGTCGCCGCGAATCACCGCTCCGACGGCGACCAGCCCATCGTAGCGCTCGCTCGAGAGGAGCCACCGGGCGGCGAGGGGCAGCTCCCACGCTCCCGGCACCCAGACCACGTCGATGTCCTCGAATACCACGCCCGACTTGAGCAGTGCCTCCAGCGCGCCGTCGACCAGCTTCTTGACGATCTCCTCATTGAACCGGCTGGCGAGAACGACGATGCGCCGCCCGACGCCGCTCGGCAGTCCCTGAAACTCGGCCATTTACGAAGCGAAGAGGTGGCCCAGCTTCGCCCTCTTGGCTTCGAGGTAGCTCGAGTTTTCGTCGTGAGCGATGGAGATGATCGGCACGCGCTCATCGATGGTGAGGCCGTAACCCTCCAGACCAACGAGCTTGCGAGGGTTGTTGGTGATGGGCCGGATCTTCCTGAGCCCGAGGTCGAGGAGAATCTGCGCGCCGATGCCGTAGTTGCGGAGGTCGGGCTTGAATCCCAGACGCTCGTTGGCCTCGACGGTGTCGATTCCCTGGTCCTGGAGCTCGTAGGCCTTGAGCTTGTTGAGAAGGCCGATGCCGCGGCCTTCCTGATCGAGGTACACGATCACTCCCCTGCCTTCCTTGGCGATCATCTTCATCGCCGTGTCGAGCTGCCAGCCGCAATCGCAGCGCAGCGAGTGGAACACGTCACCCGTCAGACACTTCGAGTGCATCCGAACCAGAATGCTCGAGTCGCCACCGACGTCGCCCAGGACGAGCGCGATGTGCTCGTGCTGATCGACGTCGTTCTTGTAGCCGACGACGCGCCAGGCTCCAATCTCGGTGGGGAGCCGCGCTTCAGCGACCCGATGAACGAGCCGCTCGGTCTGAAGGCGATAGGCGACGAGCTGGGCGACCGTGATGAAAGTCAGCCCGTGATCCCTGGCAAATCGCTCGAGCTCGGGGCGACGCGCGCTGGACCCGTCCTCGCTCAGGATCTCGCACACGACGCCGGCTGGAATGAGCCCGGCCAGCCTGGCTAGATCTACAGCGGCTTCCGTGTGTCCTACGCGCTGCAGCACGCCGCCGTCGCGGGCACGCAGAGGGGGCACGTGTCCGGGGCGGCGCAAATCGCCTGGGACAGACTTGGGATCGACGGCGACGCGGATGGTCTTGGCGCGATCCTGGGCGCTGACGCCGGTCGTCACGCCGAACCGCTCGTCGGCGTCGATGCTGATGGTGAAAGCGGTCCGATACTCGTCGGTATTCACCTCGCTCTGCTGCGCCAACTCCAGCTGGTCGGCGCGCTCCCCCGTCAGGGCGAGGCAGATCCACCCGCCCGCTTTCCTGATCATGAAATTGATCATCTCGGGCGTGACGAGCTCGGCGGCGCAGATGAGATCGCCTTCGTTCTCGCGATCCTCATCGTCCGCCACGACGATCAGCTTGCCGGCTCTGATGTCGGCGATTGCCTGCTCGACAGTTCCGAACTCCATTAATGCTCCAGCGAATAATCGGTGAGTGAATTTATCGCCGATGGCTCGCGCAGGTAGGGCTCGAGGAGGCGACGCACATGTTTGGCGATCACGTCTGCCTCTATATGAACCCTGGATCCCACGACCAGGTCGCCCAGATTCGTGTGACGAAGCGTGTACTCGATCAGCGAAAGCTGGACGATGCCGGGGCGGAGATCGTTGACGGTGAGGCTGACGCCGTCGATGGCTACCGAGCCGTGCAACACGAACAGACTGTCGAGGTCACGCGGCAACGAGACGTCGACGAGTAACGCGTCGCCGCGTCGCTCGACGGTCGTCACCCGGCCGACGCCATCCACGTGTCCCTGGACTATGTGGCCGCCGAGGCGATCGCTCGCCCTGAGAGCCCGCTCGAGGTTGAGCCGGGTTCCCTGCTTCCAGTCGTCGATGGTGGTTCGCTCGAGGGTGGTGGTGACCGCGGCTGCGTCGAACCAACCGGAGCCGAAGTCACGCACCGTCAGGCAGGCTCCGTTCACGGCGATACTCTCCCCGCCGGTGAGATCGTCGAACGACGCGCCGATGCGCAGCTCGCGTCCGGCATTCGTCTGCCGAACGCTCAGCACCTCGCCGACCTGGTCAATCAATCCCGTGAACATTCAAACCTCACGAAGCGCATAAATCGTCATCACGTCTTCGCCGAACTCGGCGCGGCTCACGATTCTTTTGTCGGTGAGTCTGGCGCGGAAATCGGCCAGGCCCGCGAACGGGTTGAGGCCGAACTCGTCGAGCGTGATGGGTGACTGAAAGATAACCAGTCTGTCCACCAGGTTCTGGCGCAGGAACTCGCTCGCCACGCGGGCTCCGCCTTCAACGAACAGGTGCTGAACGTCGAATCCGGAGAGCGCCGCGAGCGCGGCCGGCAAATCCGCGGCCTCGAAGACATCGACGCCGGCGTTGTGCAGGGCCGCCAGCCGGGGCACCGGTGGATGATTGGAGAAGATCATCGTGGGGGTCTCTCGAGCGGTGCGAACCAGGACCGAATCGAGTGGGGTCTCCGCTTTCCTGTCGAAGACCACTCTCGCCGGTGCGATGCGCGGCCGGATCGGGCCACGAACAGTGAGCTGCGGGTCGTCGGCGAGGACCGTACCGACGCCGACGGCGATGGCGTCGACGTTGGCGCGCATGCGCTGGACCTCCGCCCGCGAAAGCTCGCCAGTGATCCAGCGACGCTGTCCGGCAGGGTCGTTCATTCTGTCGTTGTGCGATAGCGCCAGCTTGAGAGTGACCCAGGGACGGCCCGGATTGGCGGCGGCGAAAAAGAACGGCGCGTTGAGCTCGAGCGCCGCGGCTTCCTCGACACCGAAATCGACCTGGACTCCGAAATCGGCGAGATGCCGGGCGCCCCCGCCGGCGAGCGCCGTCGGATCCGCCGAGGCGATCACGACGCGAGTGATGCGCGCCTGCAGAATTGCTTCCGTGCACGGCGGCGTCTTGCCGAAATGGTTGCACGGCTCGAGAGTGACGTAGAGAGTCGCGCCCCGCGCGCGCTCCCCCGCCATCTTGAGCGCCACCACCTCGGCGTGGGGATCGCCGTAGCGGGCGTGGAATCCATCGCCGACCACGACGCCGTCCCGAACGACAACAGCGCCGACCATTGGGTTCGGCGCTGTTTGACCCCAGCCTTGCTGGGCGAGGGCGAGCGCGCGACGCATGTACTCCGCGTCGCGAGCGTCGTTAGAACCCGAATCGAGCTCCGACCGATCCGTAGAGCCGGGAATCGGCTGGCTGCTTGCCATTGAAGGTGTTGAAAGTGTTGATAGTACCGCCCGACACCTGTCCAATTTCGCCGGTAAGCTTGAAAAGCAGAAGGTTCATGGACAGGTCAGCGAAGACGTTGGTCCGGGTGAGGTTCTGCGAGATCGAGACCGGGCCGGCGTTGGCAGGCTGGGTTGGCGGCACGGTGCGGGCAGCGACGTGCGCGCGAATGGACGTTGAAGCGTCGTACTTGTCCTGGCCGAACCCGGCGGCCAGGCCGAACAGCAGCAGGCTCTTGCTCGCGGTGACGCGCCATGCTTTGGTCTTCAGGCTGAGATTGTTCACCAGCAGCGAGTCATTGCCGCTGTTGGCCGCGATGTCGACTGTCGGCAGGTCGCGAACGAGGTAACTCACCGAGACTCCCGGTACGAGCAGCGACTCCTGCAGAATTCCAACCCGCGCTCCATAACCGAGCTTGAGCGAGCCGTTGGGAACCTTGACGCTCACGCCGCTGCTGTTGAACTCGGGCAGATACGCGGCGCTGACGAGAAGATCGACGCCGCCGACGTTGGTGATGGCCAGCGGAAGCCCCTTGAAGATGCCGACAGCCAGGTCCGCGGTGGGCATCGGGATGAACTGGCTCTTCGTGTCGAACTTGGTGCTGACGGCGCCGGTGACGGACGGCGTGACGTTCTGCACCTGGGGCAGGCTGCCCTGAATCGCGTTGACGCGAAGGCCGAACGAGAAATGTCCCAGGCCGCCGAGATTTCCACCCTGACCCAGCGTGGCGTTGCCGCCGGTGATGCTGGTTCCGAGCTGAGGGGCCATGTACTGGAAGAGATCGATTGCTTTCTGACACGCGTCCTGCGACGCGCGGGTCTGGTCCGGAACTCCGAAACCGTTGACGGTTCCCGGCGGGCAGCGCTGGGTGTCAACCTGCGCGCCAAGGGAGCTGGTTGCCAGCGCGGCGGCAGCGAACATAACGAACAAGCGTGCTTTCATCTGTAAATCCTCAAGAAAGTATGACTGCGCCCCTCCCCGGCCTGAGAGAGCCGATGGCCCAGCCCTTCACTCCGGCCGAAGCGGCCGCGGACAGAACCCCCGTGGCGTCGGACGGCGCGCAGATAACCACCATTCCTACACCCATGTTGAACGTCCGATACATCTCGGATCGATCAACGTTTCCCGCTTCCATAAGGACCCGGAAAACGTCCGGAACCCTCCAGGTCTCGAGCCCCACGACCGCATCGAGATTCGACGGCAGTGCGCGGTCGAGATTCTCGAGCAATCCCCCACCGGTGATGTGGGCCATTGCGTGAATCCGATCGAGCACCGGCTTCACCGCCGAGACGTACGATCGATGCTCAGCCAGAAGAACATCAGCGACGGACCCGCCACCGCGCGGAAATGGATCGCTCAGATGCAGCTTGAGACGATCCGTCACGATCTTGCGCGCCAGAGAGTAGCCGTTCGTGTGCAGTCCCGCGCTCGGCAAGCCTATCAGGACGTCGTCCGGCTTGACCCGATGTGCCCCGAGCGCCCGATCTTCTTCCACATATCCGACGATGAAGCCCGCCAGGTCGTAATCCGGCGGCGTATACAAACCGGGCATTTCAGCCGTTTCGCCCCCTATTAGCGCGCAACCATTCTCACGGCACCCCGCCGCAACCCCTGCGACCACCCTCTCGACAATGTCCGGCTCCAGCTTCCCGAAGGCGACGTAATCCAGAAAGAACAGCGGGAGTGCGCCCTGAACGAGGATGTCGTTGACGCAATGGTTCACGAGGTCCCGACCGATGGTGTCATGGCGGCCGGCTTCGATGGCGATCTTTATCTTGGTGCCGACGCCGTCCGCGCTCGATACCAGCACCGGTTTCTGAAGACCGGTGGGAATGCGGAACATTCCGCCGAAGCCGCCAAACCCCCCGACGACGCCTTTTGTGAAGGTCGACTCGACGAGCTGGCGAATCCGCCTCTTGGCGGAGTTGGAGGCATCGATGTCGACTCCAGCGCTTCCGTAGCGAAGCGCATCCTCGCTCACGCGGGTAATTCCTCCTCGAACGCAACGAGACGCTTCATGTCACGCATCCGCTGATCGATCTCGGCGCGGGTAACCGTCATAAGGCGCTCGATCGAGAACTTTTCCACAGCAAACGATCCCATCACCGACCCATAGATCACGGCGCGACGCATGTTGGCTTCGCTCAGGTCACCCGTTGCTGCGAGGTACCCGATGAATCCGCCGGCGAACGAATCGCCCGCGCCCGTAGGATCGAAGACGTTCTCCAGGGGAAAAGCGGGGGCGAAGAAGATCGAGCTCTCGCTGAACATGAACGCGCCGTGCTCGCCCTTCTTGATGATGACGTGCTGCGGGCCGCGCGCCATGATCCACTGCGCCGCCTGCACGAGATTGGCTTTCTCCGTCAGCTGGCGCGCCTCGGCGTCGTTCAGAGTGACGAGATCGACGTGGCCGAGCAGCTCGAGCAGATCGGGCCGCCGGCTCTGGATCCAGAAATTCATGGTGTCGCACGCGACCAGCTTAGGCTTCTTCACTTGTTCCAGCACATCGAGCTGCAGCCGCGGATCGATGTTCGCGAGGAACAGATACGGCGACGATTTCAGCTTCTCGGGGATCTTGGGGCTGAAGTGTGAGAACACGCCGAGGTGAGTCTCCAGCGTCTCGGCGGAATTGAGATCGTGGCGATAGCGCCCCCGCCAGCGGAATGAATTCCCTTCCGCGCGCTCGAGGCCGCTGAAATCGACGCCGCGCTTCCGCAGCGGCTCGAGCTTCTCCACCGGATAATCCGATCCGATTACACCGACGACGCTGACATCGGTGAGAAGGCTCGCCGAGGCCGAGAAGAAAGTCGCGGACCCGCCGAGCACGTCATCCGCCTTGCCGAATGGCGTCTCGACCGAGTCGAGCGCCACTGATCCGACCACTAGTACCGACATTCGCCGTTATGTGAATGGAAGGTTGTCAGACTGCTAATGGTAACCGCGCCGGAGCGCGGGGCAACTACATTCGCTCCGGCGATGTGACGCCGAGAATCCGGAGCCCGTTTCGCAGGACGATCTGCGCGCCGCGCGCCAGTGCGAGGCGAGCGCGGGTTACGTCTTCCGCTTGCTCCAGGACGTGGTGCTTGTGGTACCATAGATGCGCAAGCCGGGCTGTCTCCAGCAGGTAGGTCGCGATGCGGTGGGGCTCGAGAGTCTCGGCCGCCGATTCGACGAGGTCCGGAAAGTCGAGCAGCGCCTTGATCAGAGCCTGTTCCTCGGGCTCGCTGAGGACGCCGAAATCGACGTCCGACGCGGACACCGCCTCCGGGTCGATCCCGCCGACGCGAAAGATTCCCGACATCCGGGCGTGCGCCATCTGAACGTAGTAGACAGGATTCTCCTCCGATTGCGACGCCGCCAGATCCACGTTGAAGATCAGCTGCGAATCGCTCTTTCTCATCAGAAAGAAGTAGCGCACGGCGTCCCGGCCGACTTCGTTCACCAGGTCGCGCACGGTGACATAACTCCCTGCCCGCTTGGAGATCTTCACCTCTTCACCGTGTTTCATCACCGTCACCATCTGGTGCAGCACGTACTCGGGGTAGCTCTTGTCGACGCCCATGTCGAGCGCCTGGAGTCCGGCACGAACGCGCGTGACGGTGCTGTGGTGGTCGGCACCCTGGACGTCGATGGCGCGCCTGAACCCCCGCTTCCACTTGGTGACGTGATAGGCGACGTCGGGCAGGAAGTACGTGTAGGTGCCATCGCGCTTTCGCATGACGCGATCCTTGTCGTCGCCGAACTCGGTCGTGCGCAGCCAGAGCGCGCCGTCGTGCTCGTACGTTCTGCCCGACGTTATGAGCTGGTTGACGGTTTGCTCCACCATCCCATCGGTGTAGAGCGACGACTCCAGGAAGTAGCGATCGAAACGCACGCCAAACGCCTGGAGATCGAGATCCTGCTCTTTCCTCAGCTCGCGAACGGCGAACTCCCGCACGGATAGCCCTTCGCCGTCAGCCGCGTACCGCTCGGCGAGCTCGCGGATGTACTCCCCATGGTATCCGCCTTCAGGAATCTGCGCCGTCTCGCCTTTGAGCTCTTCCAGCCTCGCTTCGACGCTCGCGGCCAGGTTTTCGATCTGAACGCCGGCGTCGTTGTAGTAGAACTCGCGGGTGACGTTCCAGCCTGTGTACTCGAGCAGCGTCGAGATGGCGTCGCCAAGCGCCGCCTGGCGTCCATGACCGACGTGAAGGGGCCCGGTTGGATTTGCCGAAACGAATTCGACGTTCACCACTCTTCCGCCGCCCACCGCGCTGCGGCCGTAGCTCTCGTTGGCGGCGAGAACGTCGCCGAGACCGGATGCGATGCGTGCGGCATCGATCCAGAAATTCATGAAGCCGGGGCCCGCGATGTCGATCTTCGACACGCCGGCGTCG
>DASXGU010000103.1:0-6589 GCA_036488915.1 Gemmatimonadaceae bacterium
GACGACTCCGCCCGCCGCTCCGGCGGCGATGATGCAGAGAGGCAGGGCGATTGCGAGCGGAGCGCCCACCGGAATTGCGAGCCCGGTGAGCGCCGCCGCAAATCCACCTGCCGCGAGCTGGCTCTCACCCCCGATGTTGAACAGGCCCGCGCGGAGGCCGAACGAGACGGCGAGCCCGGTGAACGCCAGGGTCGTCGCCTTGTACAAGACCTGACCGAACCCGTAGGCGTTGCCCCACGTCCCCTCGAGAAGAAGCCGGTAAACAGCGGCCGGAGACTGGCCGTAGCTCAGGATCAGCAGGTCGCCGCAGATCAGCGCCACCAGCAGCGCGACCAGCGGCGGAATCAGCGCCTCCTCGGCGTGCTCGCGCCACGCTCTTCCCGCGGCGGCGGGGCGCATCTCCTTCGTCAGCGTCGAGGCGGTCACGCCGCGTTGCCTTTCTTGGCGCCGATCATGTACTCGCCGAGTATTTCCTCGCTCGCCTCGGCCGACGGCAGCACCACCGCAAACTTGCCGCGATACATCACCGCGATCCGATCGGACAGCGCCAGCACTTCGTTCAGCTCGGCGCTGACCAGCAGAACCGCCTTCTCCTTCTCGCGTGCCTCGAGCAGCTGCTGGTGGATGAACTCGATGGCTCCGACGTCGACGCCGCGCGTTGGCTGCGATGCCAGCAATACGGAGAACGGCCGATCCATCTCGCGCGCAACGACGATCTTCTGCTGATTGCCTCCCGAGAGGGCCCGCGCCGGCAACACGGGATTGGGAGGCCGGATGTCGAACGACGAAATTTCCCTGCCTGCATTCTCCGCCACCCGCTCGCGGGCGATGATCCCCCTCGGCGAGAACAGCTTCTCCACCCCCAGGATGAGATTGTCGGCGACCGTATACTCTAGAATCAGTCCGCGGCGATGGCGGTCCTCGGGGATGTGCGACAATCCGGCGTCGCGACGCTGGGCGACGGTGCGACGCGTGAGGTCCACGCCGTCGATCAGGATGTCGCCGGCAAGAACCGCTCGCAGGCCGGCCAGGGCTTCGATGAGCTCGGTCTGGCCGTTGCCCTCTACCCCGGCGATGCCCAGTATCTCGCCGGGCTTGACGCTGAAGCTGACGCCATCGACGACGCGAATCCCGCGAGCTCCAACGACGCTCAGGTTGCGCACCTCCAGCCCCTGATTTGGTCGGGGACCGCTCGGCTGCGCTCGCGGCTGAACGCGCTTCCCCGCCGAGAGCGACACCTCGCGCCCCACCATCAGTCTCGCGATCTCGGCGGGATTGGTGTCGGCAGTCCGGATGCGCTCCACAGTCTGTCCGGCCCGCATCACCGTGATCTTATCTGACAGCTCCACGACCTCGTCGAGGCGGTGGGTGATGAGCACGATGGTGTCGCCGTTGTCACGCAGCCGTCTGAGCACCGCCCACAGCTCGCGCACTTCCGGAGGTGAGAGTACCGCCGTCGGCTCGTCGAGAACGAGGATCCTGGCGCCGCGGAACAGCACCTTCAGGATCTCGACGCGCTGGGCTTCGCCGACGGAGAGATCGGACACCAGTCTGTCGGGCGCGATGACGAGACCGCTGTCGTTGGAGAGTTTGCGCACCTCGTCATCGGCTTTGTCGATGTCAAGAACGACTCCGCGTGTCCTGGGCTCGCAGCCGAGGACCAGATTCTCCGCCACACTCAAAGTCGGAACGAGCATGAAGTGCTGGTGCACTACGCCGATCCCGGCGGCGATGGCGTCACCGGTAGACCACCCGGTGACGTCCCGGCCATTCACCTCGACGCGCCCCGCGTCCGGCTTCATGAGACCGCCGAGGATCCGCATAAGGGTGGATTTCCCCGCGCCGTTCTCACCGACGAGCGCGTGAATCTCCCCAGGCATGACCTCGAGCGACGCTCCGCGCAGCGCCCTGACGGCGCCGAAAGATTTCTCGATGTCGGCCATCCGGATCGCAGGCGCCGCTTCCCGCGTCCCGCTTGCCTCTTCGCTCATCTGGTGCTGGGCACGTGGATCCGGCCGGCGATTATCTCCTGCCTCAGCTCTTCGACCCTTTGGTGCGCCGCGTCGGGAATCAGGTGGCGATTGCGGTCGTCGTAGATGTAGCCGACGCCGCCTTCCTTCAACCCGTACGAGTAGATCCCGCCCTTGAAGCTGTGGTTCTGCACCCGGCGGATGGTGTCGAAGGTCACGGTGTTGACGCCCTTGACCATCGATGTCAGGACGTGACCCGGCGCCTCGTCGTTCTGATCCGAATCCACGCCGATCGCCAGCTTGTTGGTCGCGCGCGCCGCCTCGAACACTCCCTGGCCGGTCGAGCCGGCGGCGTGGAAGATCACCTCGACGCCCTGGTTGTACTGGCTGAGCGCCAGCTCCTTCCCCTTGCCCGGATTCTTGAACGCGTCGGGGGTAACACCGGCGTACTGCGCGATCACCTCGCAGTCGGGGCAGACTTTCATTACTCCGGCGCGATAACCAGCCTCGAATTTGTGAATGAGCGGAATGTCCATTCCGCCGACGAAGCCGATCTTCTTGGTGTGGCTGACCAGCGCCGCCAGCGCGCCGACGAGATACGAGCCTTCTTCCTCGCGGAACTTGAGAGCCGCGACGTTGGGCGGCGGCGGGATGACGTTGCCGTCCTTGTCCGTCGCCAGCGCGTAGTCGATGCCCGCGAACGCGGTGTTCGGATATTCCTTGGCCAGATTGGCGAGATCGTCCGTGAAGATGAAGCCGACGCCGATCACCAGGTTCATTCCCTCCGCCGCCAACAGCCTGAGGCCGGCTTCGCGATCGGCGCCTTCACCGGGCTCGATGAAGCGGACATTGGCGCCCAGCACTCTGGTGGCGCTGTCGGCGCCGGCGTAAGCGCCGTCGTTGAATGACTTGTCGCCCCTGCCCCCGACGTCCAGCACGATGCCGGTCCGTATCGATGATGTCCCCTTTCCCTCCGCGATGGCGGTCCGGCGGGTGAAAAGGAGGGCGATGTGTGCGACGAGCAGGAGGGAGGTGACGATGATCAGCTTTCTCATCTGAACAGAACAATCGCCCAAGACACAGCGGGTTGCAAGACGATTCGCCCCCTTTCAAACGCATCACGCGACGCATTGATTTCAGCACATGGTCGAGCGGATGAGAACACGCTTTCTGGTGGTGGGAAGCGGAGTTGCCGGTCTTCACACCGCGTGGCGCGCATCAGCTGAAAGCGCAGTGATGGTCGTCACCAAGCGCTCACTGTTCGACAGCGCGACTGCCTACGCACAGGGCGGAATCGCCGCCGCCCTCGGCGCCGGGGACTCGCCCGAGCTGCATCGCATCGACACGCTGGCGGCGGGGGCAGCCCTCGCCGACGCCAAGGCGGTCCAGGTCCTGGTCGAGGAAGGCCCGGCCCGGGTCCGCGAGCTCGCGACCGCCGGCGCCCAGTTCGACCTGGAGCCCGGCGGCAATTTCAAGCTCGGTCGCGAGGCGGCGCACTCGCGGCGGCGCATCGTCCACGCCCATGGCGACCAGACCGGCGCCGAGGTCGCCCGCACTCTCATAAAGCGGGTGAAGGAGAGCGAGAACATCGAGGTGCTGGAGAAGACACGCATTCTCGACCTGATCGTGGACGACAATTGCGTGGTGGGGGTGAGGGCCGCCGTGGCGGGCAGACCGGTCGAGATCATCGCCGATGCGACGGTGCTGGCCACCGGCGGCTGCGGCCAGGTGTATCGCTACACCACCAATCCACAGGTCGCGACCGGCGACGGCTTTGCCATCGCCCACCGTGCGGGCGCCACCCTTGCCGACATGGAGTTCGTGCAGTTCCATCCGACTGCGCTCGACACTCCCGAGAATCCGCTTCAGCTGATCTCCGAGGCGGTGCGCGGCGAAGGCGCGGTGCTGCTCAACGAAGAAGGCGAGCGCTTCATGCTCAAGCGCCATCGCCTTGCCGAGCTCGCACCGCGCGACGTCGTGGCCCGCGAGATTTTTCGGGAGAAGGCTGGAGGGAAGCGAGTGCTGCTCGACGCCCGCGCGCTGGGTAAGGAGTTCGAGCATCGGTTTCCCGGAATCTTCGCCATCTGCCGCGCGCGTGGCATCGATCCGGCAAATGACCTCATCCCCGTAACTCCCGCCGCGCACTACATGATGGGCGGGATCGTCACCGACCTGCGCGGACGCGCCAACCTCGAGCGGTTGTACGCCTGCGGCGAAGTATCCCGCACCGGGGTGCACGGGGCCAATCGTCTGGCGTCCAACTCTCTGTTGGAAGGATTGGTCTTCGCCGAGCGGGTGGCGCGCGACATGATCGACACTCGCAAGCTGTCGAGCGTACCGCGAAAGAAGAGCTGGGAAGTCCCGGTGTTGCGCGATCGCGGCGCGGCCCAGGTCGCCGCCGACAGCGTCCGCCAGGTGATGTGGGACTATTGCGGCATCGATCGCAGCGCCAAGGGGCTCCGGCTTGGCCTCGCCAAGCTGGCGGAAATCGAGTCGCGGCTGCCCACTGGTGCGACGGAAGAAGCGAACATGGTCGAGACATCGCGGCTTATCGCCGAGGCGGCGCTGTTGAGAAAGGAGTCGCGGGGCGGACATTATAGAAGCGATTTTCCGCGCTCAAAACGGAAGTGGAGCGGCAAGCACATCGAATGGTAGATACCGCCAACGAGCTGTACGCGGACCTGCAGGAGGAGATCAGGCACCTCGCGCGGACGCGCAATGCCGTGATCCTGTCCCACAATTACGAGCGTCCCGAAGTCCAGGACGTCGCCGATTTCGTCGGCGACTCGCTCGGTCTCAGTCGGGAGGCGGCCAAAACCGAGGCCGACGTCATCGTCTTTTGTGGCGTGCACTTCATGGCGGAGACCGCGGCGGTGCTGTCACCGCAGAAGACGGTGTTGCTCCCCGACCTGGCGGCGGGGTGTTCACTGGCAGCGACGATCGACGCCCAGCAGCTGCGCGACTGGAAGGCCGAGCATCCCGGCGCAGTGGTGGTGTCGTACGTCAATACGACCGCCGAAGTAAAGGCGGAGAGCGATTACTGCTGCACTTCCGGCAACGCCGTCGAGATCGTCAACTCCATTCCCGCCAACCAGGACATACTCTTTCTCCCCGACATGTTCCTCGGCGCGCACGTGCGGCGAATCACCGGGCGGCGCAACATGCATTTGTGGATGGGGGAGTGCCACGTGCATGCCGGAATCGATCCCGAAGACATTCGGCTGCAGCGCGCGGCACACCCCGGGGCGGAGTTCCTCATCCACCCCGAGTGTGGCTGCGCGACCAACGTAGTCGAGGCGGTGTCCGCCGGGGACATCGATCCGGTCGGCGTGCAGATTCTGTCGACCGAAGGAATGATCAAGCGGCCGAAGATCTCCGACAACGACGAATTCATCGTCGCTACCGAGGTCGGCATCCTGCACCGCCTGCGTCGTGAGAATCCGACCAAGACAGTCATCGCCGCCAACGAGCGCGCGGTCTGCGCGTTCATGAAGGTGACGACCTTGCCCAAGGTGCTGAGCTCGCTGCAACGACTGGAACACCGCATCACGGTGCCGGACGAAATCGCCGCGCGCGCCCGCCTGGCGATCGAGCGGATGGTATCGATCGGTGGCCAGACGCCGCTCTCGCCGATACCGGAAGCATCGGCGGATCCCGGCGAGTGAGCATCATAGGTGAGAGCGAGCTTTCCGCCCACGGATTCTATTGGGAGGAAGGGCTTCATTTCCCGTTGACGAAGAAAGAGACGACCGCCATCGTGGCGGCGGCGCTCGAGGAAGACGACACCAGGCACGACATCACCACCGCCGCGACCGTGCTGTCGAACCGCCGTGCTCGCTGCCGGCTCGTCGCCCGGCAGCCAGGGGTGGTCTCGGGGCTCGCGCTCGCCTGCGAAGCGTTCGAGCAGCTCGACCCTGCGGTGACCATACGGGTGGAGCGACCCGACGGAAGCCGCATCACGCCCCAGACCCCGGTGATGTTTCTCTCCGGCCACGCCAGCGGTCTGCTGTCGGCCGAGCGTGTCGCGCTCAACTTCGTGCAGCGGCTATCGGGGATCTCGACGCTGACTGCGCGCTACGTCGACGCGGTGACAGGAACCGGAGCCCACATCCTCGACACCCGCAAGACCACGCCGCTGCTGCGCCGCCTCGAGAAATACGCCGTCCGCGCCGGCGGCGGTCTCAATCACCGCATGGATCTTTCGGCGGCCGTGCTGATAAAGGACAATCACCTCGCCGCGGTCGATGGCGACATCGCCCTGGCGGTGAGACGCGCGCGCGCCGTCGCTCCGGCGGGGATCAAGGTCGAAGTCGAGTGTGACGCTCTGGCGCAGGTCGAAGCGGCCATCGCCGCGGGCGCCGACGTCATCATGCTCGACAACATGGGCCTGCTCGACCTGCGCGAAGCGGTGAAATTGGTCGGCGGACGCGCCGTGACCGAGGCGTCGGGCGGAGTCACACTCGATTCGGTGCGCCAGATCGCCGAGACCGGAGTGAGCTGGATCTCCGTCGGCGCGCTGACCCATTCGGCGCCGGCGCTGGATCTGGGACTGGACTTCGATTGATGCAGGACGAAGTCTGCGACATCTGCGGATCCAGTGATGTAAAGCAGATCAAGTG
>DASXGU010000116.1:0-14435 GCA_036488915.1 Gemmatimonadaceae bacterium
TGGAGGAAATCGGCGAAGACGGGGTCGGCGTGGAGCGGAACGTGGCCGAAGACGTCGTGAAAGATGTCGGGCTCGGGGAGGTAGTCGAGCTGCTCGCGCTTCCGAATGGTGACGGTAGTCGGGAATTTGCGCAGCGACAGGCACTGGAAGAACGCCTTCGCCGGAATGTAGCCGTTGACGGGCACCGCTTCCCAGCCGGTCGGGGGAGCGAGGCGCCTGTTCACTTCAGCCAGGTCCGGAACCGTCTCGCGCTGGAGGCCGATGGTATCGGCGCCCTTCAGAAAGATGCGGCTGCCGTTCTTGCGCAGCTCCTTCATCCGCCGCTCGTACAACAGGCCCCACACTTCGTGGTCGGCTGCGGTGTATGAGTTCCAGTCCTGTTTGATGAAGACCGAAGGGTCTTCTACAAGGTCGTACAGGGCGGCGGTTGACTGGGGCAATTGTCAGCTCCGGGTGCGAGTCGTAGGCGCACCGTGAAAGCTAACCGCCGGTATTGACGCCTGAAAGCTTGGCGCCGCCGGGGCGCTTTCGGATCGGCAGCGTGAGCGTGAAAACCGATCCGACACCACGGGTACTGCTGGCGGTGACGTCTCCCCCCATCGCGCGAGCGAGGTCGCGGCTGATGGCGAGTCCGAGGCCGGTGCCTCCGGTCGGTACCGATCCCGGCGCGCGCAGCTGAACGAAGGGCTCGAAGATCTGTTCGATTTTATCCGCTTCAATGCCGCAGCCGGTGTCGCGCACGCGTACCACGAGATTCGGCTCCTCGAGCCTCCATTCCAGATCGACGTTGCCACCGGGCGAGGTGAACTTGACAGCGTTCGCCAGCAGATTGACGAGTATTTGCTGCACTTTTTCGCGGTCGGCGAAGACGGTGACAGCGTCGTCGCCGTTGTGGTGTCTGTAGCCGACGCCCTTCTTCGCGAACTGGGGCGCGACGAGTGCCTCGGCGCCACGCAGCGTCTCCTCGACGGGGATCTCCGCCATCGACAGCTCGATGGGGCCGCCTTCGAGCTTGGCGAAATCGAGAATCATGTTCACCAGCGTCAGCAGATGCTCCTGCGCCTGGTGGATGCGTTGCACGTCGCGCTGCTGATCGTGATTGAGGTTTCCGTGGATGTTCTGCTGAAGGATCTCGAGGTAGCCGGAGACGGCATGCAGCGGAGTCCTGAACTCGTGGCTCAGCCGCGCGAACAGCTCCGACTTGATCCGGTTGGCGGCCTCCGCTTCGCGTCGTGCCGCCTGTTCCCCCTTGAGCGCCAGCTCCAGCTCGCGGGTGCGCTGCGCGACCCGCGCGTTGAGCGACCGGTTGAGCGCGTTCATGCTGTCTTCGGTGTCGCGCCGCGCCGTCATGTCCCGAAGGAGCCAGCACAGCGAGCGTTTCCCGTCCGACCGCATCTCCAGCGCCGAAACCGTTGCTTCGACGAGGACTGCACGACCGTCCCGCATCCGCGCATCGACCGTCCACTTGTCGATCGGCGCTCCTGACGCCAAAGAATTGAGATGCGTGCGGAACTCCGTCCGCGAGCGGGGATCGACGTAAGCGGCGAGCGGCTTTCCGACGAGCAGCTTGCCGGCCATTCCAAACATATCGGCGGCGGCGGCGTTGACTTCCTCGATGATGCCTGATCCGTCGGTGACGAGATATGGATCAGGCGCGTGATCGAAAAGCGTGCGATAACGGTTGCGCTGGACCTCGAGCAGGTTGTGGGTCTCGAGCAAAAGCTCCTGCTGCGCGCGCAGCTCCTCTTCCGCGGCAGTCAGCTCTTCGAACGCGGCAAGGAGCTGATCGTGGCGGTCGCGGCCGGATTGACGATCGGCATCGTACGAGCTCGCGTCGCGAGCGCGAATGACGTCGACCGCGTCTGAGGTCTGGGACTTACCTGGTACTGGTCCGGTCAACGTTTGAGGATCCGCCGTGTTGAGAATTCATCCAGGTTCGTGCAAACAGATGACTATCCGCCACATCCACACTAAGCCACAAACATGAATTCGCAAGAGTCAAATGCCCTACAACTCCCGAAATCAGCGCGCACTGCGCACTCGTTGTGCTAACGCGCGACGCGGGCGAGATGTTGGAATCGCGCACCCGTTGCCCGCCTTTGTACGCCCGCGTACCGAACATCGAGCCGATTTCTGCCAAAAAAAACTCCGGCCGCCCAGGACCGGAGTTTCTTTCTTCGGCTATTTACGGATCGTGTGGATCGCCCCCGTCATCGTCGCCTTGGTCGGGACCGAAGTCCACGTTGACGATGTCGCCGACCCTTTCCACGTGTACGACCTGTCGCATTATCTGGCCGCCGGCGTTGATGGTCACCATGTAGTCGCCGGGCTCGACGATGTTTCCGGCGCGTCCGCCGCCGAAACCGCCCCCTCCCCCGCCCCCGCCTTCACCGCCACCGCCGCCCCCGCCGAGGGTCGGAGATTCGGCGGGACGCATATTCAGCTCGGGGCTCGCGCCGCCGCGTCCGCCCTGACCTCGGCGGCCTCCAGCGCCGCGTTCGGCGGTGTCACCGCGCGCCGCGCGCACCGAGTCATCTCGCTGCCTTCGCAGTCGCGCGGCGTTGATGCTGTCGCGCAGCGCCGCCGGACCGAGAGCGCGGGCACGTTGACGCAAGTCCCAGTAGGCGCGGTGAACACCCGGGCCCCCCGGACCAGTCAGCGTTCGAACCGTATCCCCGCGTATGTTGGTCACGACGATGCGGGTGGTGTCGCGCGAGGAGCCCGACGTCAGTCGGTAAACGAGCTCGGCGCCATACGGCGGGTTGGGCGCAACGAAGTACTTGTTGCCGGTGAAATTCTGGGTGAAAGCCTGCGAGTACTCGTACGCCGTCTTCGGCGTGAAGAAGTTTGCGCCCCGGCTCATTACTCCGTTGTTCATCTCCTCGAGGGGAGCCACATCGACGATCCAGATCGATCTTCCGTGGGTAGCCGCGATCAGCTCGCGATCGCGCGGGTGGATCTTGAGATCGTGCACCGGCACGGTTGGCAATCCGGTCATGAATCGCTGCCAGCTGGCGCCGCGGTTGGTCGACACGTAGGCGCCCACATCGCTGCCAAGGTATAGAAGGTCGCGGCTGAACGGATCCTCCCGGATTACGTGGACGAAATCCGCGCCGCCCGTCGGCAGATCAGCGGCGATCGAGTGGAAAGTCCGGCCGAAGTCGTTCGACACGAACACGTAGGGCCTGAAATCGTTCTCCCGGTGATTGTCGAACGTGACATACACCGTTGCCGTGTCGAAATGGGACGGCTCGACGCGGCTCACCCACGTCTTCTTCGGCACTCCCGGGAACCGCGTGGTGATGTCTGTCCACTGGCCGCCGTCGTTGGTCGAAAGCCAGACATTGCCGTCGTCCGTCCCCACCCACAGGATGCCCGGCCGGATGGGCGATTCCGCCACCGTCGTGATGGTCCCGTGCGTCTCGGCGCCGGAGTTGTCTCGGGTGATGCCGCCGGTGAGCCGGGTGCTCATGATGATGCGCGCGGAGTCCCTGGTCGAGAGATCCGGGGAGATGGGATAAAAATGATCGCCGCGATCGGTCGACTTGAGCAGACGGTTGCCGCCCATGTAGATGATCGATGCCGAGTGCGGCGAGATGAAGAACGGCGTCGACCAGTTGAATCGGTAGCCGCGCGCCGAATCCGCCGCCGCTCGCGCCCGGATCGCGGCCAGCGTCCGGGTGATGTCCGGCGTCTCGGGACGCGTGGTGTCGCCGCGCGCGATGATCACCGAATCCTCGAAGATGCTGGTGCGGTCACGACCCCCGCCGCGCATGATCACGGTGCGCGTGTTCTGCAGAATGTTGAGGCGCGATGCGTTGCCGCCCTGCGACTCGCTGTAAACCGTGTTCGGATCGTCGGGATCGATCGCGGTATAGAATCCGTCTCCCCCGCCGACGTTGTACCAGTCGTTGTTGGTGATGCCGACGCGGTTCCTGGCGCGCGAGGGTCCACACCACGAGCCGTTGTCCTGCAATCCGCCGCAAACCTTGTATGGCTTCTCCATGCTGTAGCTGACGGCGTAGAACTGCCCGATCGGGAACGTGTTGATGAAATCGTAGGTGCCGCCTCGATCGTAGCTGACGGCGATCCCGCCGTCGTCACCGAGAATGAAATGATCGGGGTCGCTCGGATCGATCCACATGGCATGCCAGTCGGTGTGCACGCCGAGCGCGCCGCGCCGATACGTCTTGCCGCCATCGTCGGACGATCTGAACACCGACGACATCCAGTAGATGCGATCGGGGTTGCGGGGATCGACGCGGATCTGCGAGTAGTAGAACGGCCGCGCGTCGCCGAGCCCCCCGCCACCCGGCCCCGGCGGCTCGTTGCGATAAGTCAGAGCCCACGTCGCTCCGCCGTCCGCGGAGCGATAGATGCCGCTCAGCGTCTTCTGGCGCTTGCTCGTGTCCGGCTTCTCGCCGCGGGCCAGAGCTCGCGGCAGCGTGTCGGCCTCCACCCAGGTGTAGACGACCTGCGGATTGGACGGCGAGACGGCGATGCCGATTCGTCCCTTCATGGTCTCCGGAAATCCGCCGCCCTTGATCTCGCGCCAGGTGGCGCCGGCGTCCGTCGATTTCCAGAGTCCGCTGCCTGGTCCACCGCTCTTCAGAAAATACGGGCCGCGCACCCGCTCCCAGCTCGCGGCGTACAGAGTGTTGTGATCCTTCGGATCCATCGCCACATCGACGAACCCGGCCTTGTCGCTCACGAACTTCGCCAGCTTCCAGGTGGCGCCGCCATCGGTCGACTTGTACAAGCCGCGCTCGGGATTCGAGTTCCAGGCGTGACCGAGAGCGGCGACATAGACCACGTTCGGATCGGTAGGATCGACGACGATGCGGCCGATCTGCTGCGTTGCCTCGAGGCCCATCAGCTTCCAGGTGCGGCCGCCGTCGGTCGACTTGTAGACCCCACCACCCGGCGAGATCGAGTTTCGTGAATCCTCTTCGCCCGTTCCGGCGTAAATGATGTCAGGGTTCGACGGAGCCAGAGCGATGTCTCCCATGGAAATCGTTCTTTCCTTGTCGAAAAGCGGGACGAACATCGTACCGGCGTTGATGGTCTTCCAGATCCCGCCGGTGGCGGTCGCGACGTAGAACACCTTCGGGTTTCCGGGAACGCCCTCGACGTCGGTGACGCGGCCAGCCATGTTCGCCGGGCCGATCGAGCGCCAGCGGAAGCCGGCGAGGGTAGTCGAATCGAGCGGAGTGGTGAGCTGTGCGGACAGGGATCCGGCGCAAAGCAAAGCACCGGCGAGAGCGGGGAGGACGGGGAAGGCTCGCATTGGATTGGCTTTGGTTTGAAAATCGGTCCGGGCGCGGACCGGGACGGGTTTCGAACTAAGCTAATACGGGACGGCTGAGTTCGTTGTTGACGCCAGGGCCGCCGCGCTCTCGTGAAACAATGCTTAGATTCTGGCGCCAAAGCTGAGCGCCTCGAAAAAAATCAGGTGAAGTCCCAATGATGACATTGAGCTTGAATCCCATGCAGGGCAGCCAGGGTGGGAACGCATCCCCCAAAACCGCGACCACTCCCCAGAATCCTGCCACCACGAACAATCAGGATTTTGGCGCGACGATCCGGGAAGCGATGCGCGCCAATGCCAATGCGGAGCTGATCGCCGCGCGCGCGCGCGAGGCCGCCGCGCAGGCCGCGGCCAAACAGGGAGTCACGACTCCAATTGCTCCCACTGCTCCTCCCGCACCGTCGATCATAATCCGCGGTCCCAACGGGACGCAGACGATTGTCCCGCCTTTCGCGTTCAACAACATGATTCCTCCGCAGGTCAAGGATATCTCGATCGCGTTCTTCGTGACCGTGGCGGCAATCATCATCGGTCTCCCACTCGCGCGCGCCTTCGCTCGGCGCATGGACCGTCGCGGCGCCACCCCCCCTGTCTCCAACGAGCTCGCCGGCCAGCTGGCACACCTCAATCAGGCCATCGACGCGATCGCGCTGGAAGTGGAGCGAATCTCGGAAGGTCAGCGTTTTACCACGCGGCTGCTCGCCGAGCAGCGCGACGCCAAGCTGCCGACCGGGACCCAGCGCTAGAAAAATCTCAGGCGGGCTGACCTGGGAGCGTGAGGGTGAACGCGCTGCCCTTCCCGAGCGAGCTCTCGACTGTGACATCGCCACCCAGCAAACGCGCCAGACTGCGGCTGACGCTGAGTCCCAGGCCGGTTCCCCCCACCCGACGGGTTGATCTTTGTTCGACCTGCCAAAAGGGATCGAAGACCCGATCGAGGTTGTCAGGGGCGATGCCGATCCCCTGATCGGCGACGGTGATGGCCACCTCACCGTCCTCCTCCCTGGCGGTGACAGCAATCTCTCCCTTGTCGGAGAACTTGATGGCGTTCGACAACAGGTTGAGAAGAATCTGGCGGAGCTTGCCGGCATCGGTGGTCATGCGTATGTCGGGAGTATCCACTCGCAGCTCGAGCCCCTTCTCTCCGGCGCTGTGGGCGACCATCGCCGCCGCTTCGGCGACGATCTCGCGGACGTTCACGTGGCTGCGCTGCACCACTTCCTTGCCGGCATCCACCCGGCTGAAGGTCAACACCTCGTCGATCAGTCCCAGCAGGTGACTTGCGCTGATGCGGATGCGCCCTAGCTGCGCCGCCTGGGCTTGGCTGAGCGCGCCCTCGATCCCTTCCTCCAACAGCGACGCGTAACCGATGATGGCGTTGAGCGGGGTTCGGAGCTCGTGGCTGATGGTGGCGAGGAACGCTGACTTCGCCTCGCTGGCCGCCAGCGCGCCGCGATAAAGCTGGGCGTTGTCGATGGCGATCGCCGCTCGGGTCGCCAGCTCGAGCGCCAGCAACTGGTCCTGTTCGCCGTAGCGACGTCCGATCTCGGTGCTGATCAGCGTCAGCGCGCCGAGCGTACGCCCGCGCGCGATCATCGGCACGATCAGCGCCGATCGTATCTGAAGCTCTCGCATCAGCGCCAAATGCTCTGGATCGCGCGCCGAAGCTACCAGCATCGCGTCGGAGATATCGGGATAGATCTCCGGCTCGCCGCTCCTGATCACGTGGCCAACGCCTGTCGGGCCATCGTAATTCGGCGGATATCGTTTGTTGAGCTCCTTCGCCCAGCTGATCTTGGCTTCGTCCTTGTGCGCCACTACTACCTGCCGCACCGCCCCGGACTCGTCGATCAGATCCACTGCGCACCAGTCCGCCAGCTCGCCAACCGCCAGCCGGGCGACGGCCTGCAGAGTTTTTTCGTAGTCGAGCGTGGTGGCCAGGAGGCGGCTCGCGTCGCCGAGGAGCTGGGCCCCCTGCTGCTCGCGCTTTCGGCGCGTCACGTTGCGCGTAAAGGTCATCACGCCGGCCGCATACGGGACGATGCTGTTTTCCAGCCAGGCATCGAGCCGCGGGAAATAGTCCTCGAGCTCGACTGCCTCTCCGGCGGCGGCAGCCCGCCGGGCGCGCTCCTCGAACCGAGTGTCGCGGAGCTGCGGAATAGCATCCCAAAGAACCCTGCCGCGAAGACGGGAGGAGTCGATCCCGATCGAAGCCAGCATTCGCCGGCAGGTCGGATTGATGTAGGTCCAGTGCCAGCCCGCGTCGAAGACGCAGGCGGCGTCGGGTAAGTTGTCCAGCACCAGCTCCAGCTGTCGCCGCGCCGACTCGGCCGCATCGCGCGCCGCCTCCGCCGCGCGCGTGGTCTGACCCAGCATCTCGTTGGTGGCTCGCAAATCTTCCGCTGTCGCTTCGAGCTCGGCCGCCTGCGATTCCATCTCGGCGGCCTGCATTTGCAGCTGCTCCGACTGCTGCTCCAGGTCTTCGTTTACTTCCTTCAGTCCGGCGTTGGCGGCGTCGCGCTCCCTTATCGCACTGGAGAAGGCAAGGTTGATCAGTGCACTCAACAGGATTGCAATGATTGCGGCCGGGACGACGATTAGTGTGGCGTTGCGGACGCTGCGCTGTTCGGCGGCGTGGCGTTCCGCCAGCAACCCGCGCTCATAGGTCTGTAGCGACCTGATGATGCCCCGCAGCTTGTCCATCTTCTGCTTTCCCTGTGCGATGCGGGTGCGGTCCCTCGCGCTGGCGAGATCGCCGCGGGTGACCCGGGCAATTCCCGCTTCCAGCAGGGCGAACCGATCGGCGGTTACGGCGGCGATCGTATCGAGACGGGACATCTGGCTCGGCTCGTCGCGGACGAGGGGCCGAAGCGAGTCGATCGACTTCGCGACATCGGCCTTGGCTCCCCGGTACGGATCCAGAAAAAGGGAGTCGCCGAGCAGCAGGTAGCCGCGCTGTCCGGTCTCGGCGTCGACGGTGCGGGTCAGCAGCTCTTCGGAGCGCTCGATGACCGCGTGGCTGCGCTCTGCTTCGCCGACGTCGCGAACGAGATTACGAGCGCGTTCGTAGCCGAGTCCCCCGACAAGCACCACCAGGACGGCTGGAACCAATGCCAATGTGCGACGCTGTGCGGTTCCCGACAGACTGGGGGCCAAGCGGTTCGTTTCTCCTCAGGATTGGTTTCGGCTGCCGGGACTCATCGCGAAATCTCTGCTTTGTAACGCATTGTTGGCGACTTTCGGGCCATTGAATTCGACGACCCGTGCGAGGCTAGGTTTTTGCTTCTTCGAGCGGCGCGTGACAACTTTCTGAGGAGTATGAACGACAGACAAACCAGAGTCATCATCGCGCGGATCGCGCTGGCCGTCGGTGTGGCCGGCTGCGGCGCCTCACGAGCCAACATCGTAGCCAGAAACCCCGCGCTTACCCTCGCGCCGACGTGCGCAAACGCGGTGGTGGTTTTTTCGGCACCGGAAAAGGTCCTGTACGATTACTACGAGGTCGCACTGATCACCGCCGAAGGAAACTCCGTCTATACCGGAAACGGGGATTTGCTCAAATCAGTTCGCAACCAGGCGGCGAAAACCGGCGCCAACGGAGTCATCGTCGATGGCGTCGGCGCAACGCACGCGACGGTGAAGGTGCTCGGCGCGGCGCTGGGCGCAAAGGACGCCGAACGAAAAGCGCGGGCACTGGCGATCTGGATGCCGAGTGACACGGCCCGCGTTCGCGAAGCGTGCAGCGGCAGGTGATGCTCGCCGCATTCGCCTCGGTCTTCGCCCTGACTGGATGCAGAGACAGCGCCTGGACTCCAATGGGGAGCGCCGACGTGGTACTGTCGGAGATCAAGCTGGGCGGCGCGGAAAAGGTCTCCCGGCGCATCGATTCGGACGAGAACTTCGGACGTTCGGTGACCGCGGGCATCGCCACTGGCGACAGCACCTGGCTCGAGGTCGCCCGGCAGATCACCCCGGCCTCGGCCGCCGCAGAAGCCACGCTGTCGATTGCGCTGGCGTCCGCGCTGACCCATTCCCCGGCGACGGTGCTTTCGCTGCTCGGCGCCAAGTACCCAACCGAAGAAGTCTGCGGCATTCCTTTTCTGAAAGCCGATTCGGCGGCCGTCATCGGATACCATGACCAGGCAGTAGGGGCGCTGGCTCATGTGCGTGACTCTACCCTCGCCGCCAAAAGGGCGAGCTGTCAAACCGCTCTGGACGACGCCAGGGACCGACGCCTCGAGCGCATCAATCCCGACTACATCATCAGGAACAAGCCGACCACCAGCCGCAGCAAGTAGCCCCGCGAAGGCACCGACCCGCGAACGGCTCAGCCTTTACCGCGGTTACTCACGCCCAGCTAACTCGTCCCCGATACGCATTGACACGGGCCGCATCGGCCCGCGCCTCTGCGTACACAGGGATTAGCGTCTGAACGATGGCCGACCGGCCCGCACCGGGCGCTTCCAAAAACCAGGAGTTGTTTTGAAGCGTTCACTCTTTGTGGCTGCAATCGCAGCGACGGCGCTGGCATCGCTCCCGTTTGGAGCAGGCGCCCAGGTAGCATCGGCGGCAAAGCCGATTCAGCTTGGAATCGCGGGCGGCGCGTCTCTGCCGACCAGCGACCTTTCCAACGGCGCCAACACCGGCTGGAACGTCACCGGGACCCTTGGATACAATCCGGCGATGATCCCGGTTGGAATCAGAGTCGACGGCGCGTACAACCGCTTCGCCCTCAAGGGCGCGTCCGGCAACTTTGCGTTCACCAGCGTCACCGGCAATCTGGTCTACAAGATTCCGTCGGCTTCGGTGACGCCTTACCTGATCGGCGGCGCGGGCTGGTACCGCGCCTCGGCGAGCCTGACCGGACTCGGCAGCGGCTCCGACAACCACTTTGGTTGGGATGCGGGCGGCGGCATCAGCATGCCTCTCAGCGGGTTCGACGCCTTCGTCGAAGCGCGCTACAACCAGGTTCAGGGCAACGGCGCATCGCTCAAGTTCATCCCCGTGACCTTCGGGGTAATGTTCTAAGAGCGAGTCTTGCAGCACCAATGGGAGAGGGCGAACAGCTCTCTCCCATTTTGTTTTTTCGGGCCACATACAATCGTCCTACCTCAGCGATAGCGAAGCTGACGCGAAAAACCGCGCGGCACCCACGATAAACCCGGACGGCATGCGGATATTGGTAGTGGATGACGATCGCGCGATCCTGAGGCTGGTCGCGCGAGTTCTCCAGGACGACGGATATGCGGTGGATATGGCCTCCACCGGCGAAGAGGCGCGCACGCTGGCGCTCGTCAACGAATACGACGGAATCATCCTGGATCTCCAGCTGGGTGATCGTCACGGGTTCGAGATCCTTCAGGAAGTGCGGCGCACGGGTCGCCGGACTCCGGTGCTCCTCTACTCCGGACAAGCCGATACCGACTCCATCGTGCGCGGCCTGGACGCCGGTGCCGATGACTACGTGGTCAAGCCCGTCAGCAACGAGGAGCTACGCGCACGCGTGCGCACCCTGATCCGGCGCGGAGCCGGCAGCACCCGCGTCGGCGAGCAGGCAACGGTGGGCAACCTCATCCTCAACAGGCTGACCCGCCGGGTCACGTGCGATGGGGCGACGGTGAACTTGACAGCAATGGAGCTCAAGCTTCTGGAGCACCTAATGCTGCGCGCCGGCGAGACCGTCAGCCGGAGCGAGCTCCACGACAAAGTATGGGACATGCATTTCGATCCGAGCTCGAACGTCATCGACGCCCACGTCGCGCGCCTGCGCAAGAAGCTCCAGAAAGCAGGCGCGTCTCCAGTCATCGAGACCCGTCGCGGGATCGGCTTCGTCCTCGAGGCCAAGGTAACCCCTGCGAACACAACGACTTAGATACCCCGCGATTATGACGGAACGGTCATAATCCCTTAACAATGGCGTCACAGGGCCTGGTGCAGATTATGCCCCATGCAAATCACCCAACTGATGAGCTCGTGCTCTCAGTCCACGGAGGCTCTGTCGATGGCCGCAGCTCGCCGCGTGTTGGTAGCACTGGTCCTCGGAAGCGCGCTCGTCGCGCGTCCGGCCGCTGCCCAGCATGGATCCTCGGTGAGCCTGACCCACACTTTGACGGTGACGGTTCCTCCCCGGGTGAAGGTCCAGATCGTCGCTCCCGCTGCGGCCGCCGCTGCGTCCGTCAGCAACGCGCACTCGACCGCGCTGGAGGTGAGCGTCAGCGCCACGCAGTCGTGGATTCTCTCGATCGGATCGGCGAAGCAGACTGGGATCCAGTGGTCGAAGGCCCTAGGATCCGGCTATTCCAACCTTGGCCAGCACGAGGTCACGATCGCATCGGGTAAGATGTCGCAGCTGCCTGCCGCCTCGAATCTGTTCTTCCGCGACGCTGCCGCGACGAGCGCATCGGACAGGAGTGGAGTCGAAGGCTCGGACCCCGTAATTCTTACCGTCATCGCGCCCTGACTCTTAGGCCGAGGGAAAAAACGCCTCGGGATCGAGGCTTTTTTTGTGCGCGGGAATCGGCCAGCGTCAGTGAGACCGACGCGATCTCTGACGATCGTCACGCCGGCAGATCACAAATTGGCAAGGCCTAGCACTATTGGTGTCTTGGAGTTGCGTCACTCAGTTACTGGGCCGGACGTTTGCTCGTCCCCTTGTCGATGAGGTCCGACCGCGCCACGAAGTAGGCACGACGCAGGACCTTCGAAAACCAGATCAGCGTCCTACGAGTTCGCTACCGCGACTCACATGCGGCGCATTCTCGAACAAGGAGAAGCTTTGAAGCGTTCACTGTACCTCGCGATCGCCACGATCGCACTCGTCGCGGCCCCGCGCGTCTCTCATGCGCAGCTCGGCCTCGTCAAGCCCTTCCAGCTCGGCGTAGCTGGTGGCGCTGCTCAGCCCATGAGCGACCTGAAGAACGGCGCGAACATGGGTTTCAATGCAACTGCTGCTATGGGAATCAACCTGCCCCTCATCCCGGTTGGCCTGCGCGTCGATGGCGCGTACAACCAGTTCGGTGAGAAGGCTGGGGTTGGTGCCAAGCTCCACGTCATCAGCGCGACGGGCAACGTCGTGTGGCGTCTGCCGAGCGTCGGCATTGCGCCTTACCTGATCGGTGGCGCTGGCCTGTACATGCAGACCGCTACCTCGACTGGCACCACCAGCGCGAGTGTGTCGGACAGTCACCTCGGCTGGAACGCTGGCGGCGGTGTAAACCTGCCACTGGGCGTCTTCAAGGCGTTCGTCGAAGCTCGCTACAACAGCTATTCGACAAGTGCCAGCTCGGTGAAGTTCGTGCCGGTTACGCTTGGCATCATGTTCTAAGCTGGCCGGCTCGATCTCGAGCCGCGCAGCACAACAGGGGAGAGCGAAAGCTCTCCCCTGTTTTTTTTGCGCGCTTCCCGGTTCGTCAGCTGAACTGTCGCAGCTGGATCTGGGAGGAGCTGAGGTAGGTGCCGTAGAACCGAACGAATTCGCCGCTACGGAGGCTGTTGAACCGGTTGATGTCCGTGCTAGTCGGGTTGTAGGGCATCGTCACGGTGAGGGTATAGCCGTTGTTCATGTCGACGGTGAACAAGCCGTTGCGGCGGTCCACCTGACGTACGGTGCCCTGCAGTAGCTGGACGTTACCGGACGCCGAACCGTTGTTGGTCCCGTTGATGGACTGGTCGACCTGGACGTAATCGGTATAGTAGCTGTTGCCGTTGGCCTGCACGCGTGCGGTCACCACGTCGCCATTCTCGAGCGAGCTCGGCGAGTAGTTTCGGTTCTGATACACGACCTGAGTCTGATTGTCGTAGGAAAGCGATACTGCCTGGCCATTGGACTGCTGAATCGCGATCTGCTGCGATCTCGTATCGACGCCGCGAATGGTACCGCTGAGCTGGCCCGACTGATTGTTCCCGCCGAGCACGCCGCCGAGGATGTTTCCAAGCTGATTGCCGGCGCACGCGCCGGCCGAAGCCACCATCAAGGCCGCCGCTGCTGCCTGCCTGATTAGTCTTGTTGCCGCCATAAACCCTCCTGTGGGAACCCGTAGAAGAGCAATCGCGGTGCCCGCGCGCGGCCGATATGTTTCGAGCCGATGACACGCACATTAATCGCAGTTGTGACCGTCTCGATCGCCTTAATCGGGTGTGGCCGCTCTCGCTCAGACGAAGAGGGGAAGCCCACTCCTTCGACGGCTGAAACGCCCTCCGCGTACAGCCGAGCTCAAGCGGCGTCCTCTACCGCATCGGGGCGGGCGGCCTGTCCGCGAACCGGATTGTGGGCGATATGCAGCGTGGAAAAGCGACTTACACAGTCCGGATTCGTCGTCAGTCGGGGCCAGCTGCAGGGTCCGGCTCGCGCCGGGTTCAGCGTGCGTCCGGCCCTGTACAAGCTCGGACGGCGGCAGCTGGAGGTCTTCATCTACCCATCGGAGGCCGCGGCGAACGCTGACGTAGCCATGCTGGACACGTTGTCGGGCGCCCCGCGGGGCGCCCGGAACCCCTGGGGAATGCAGCCGACATTTGTGCGATCGGCCAACCTCCTGGCGGTCTATCTCACCGACAACCCGACCCAAGCCGAGCGATTGACGCTGGCCCTCACGGCGGGAGCGCCGCAGCCGTAGTCCTCCAGCTGTTCTGGACAGATATCCGCGCCTGCCCCAGAATTGAGATTCCACCTATCTGGAGCGCGACCAATGCAGGCCCGACTATACGCCGCAACCCTCGCCGCCGTGGTGTTGCTGCCCCGAGTGAGCAGTGCGCAAGCCAGCCCGGTTTCTGACGCATTCCGCGACTACGCGAAGCAGTCCGCCACGAACCTGATCGCCGCCGCGGACGAGTTCCCCGCCGACAAGTACTCGTACAAGCCGACTCCGACCCAGATGAGCGTGGGAGACATCGTCGTGCACCTCATCCAGGGCAACGATTACCTGTGCGGAGCCATCGGCGGCACCAAGGCCCCGACGCGGACAAAGGTGAGCGTGACCGACAGCAAGGAAACCTTGATGGCCCGCCTGCGCGAGACCTTTGCGTTCTGCGATCAGACCCTGGCGTCGCTCAGCGATGCCAACCTTGGCGAGGCGCTGCCCTTTTTCGGCGGCCGCAAGATGTCACGCGCCGCGATCATGACTCTCACGAC
>DASXGU010000126.1:0-2770 GCA_036488915.1 Gemmatimonadaceae bacterium
CCTAACCGTGCTACCCCCACCCCTTACCGCGTTACGGTTGGACTCGCGTACCGACAGCCGTCAGTCCTCAGTCCCGACCCCACCGGTACCAGGGAACCGTGCCACCCCCACCCCTTACCGCGTTACGGTTGAATACGAGTAGAGCCCGGCTCTCCTCTTAAGTCCTCGTCCCCCGGTGCACATCGAAAATCGCGCTCCTCCGGCACTTGGCGCAGATCAGCCAATCCCGCTGCCTCGCGTACCCGAGCCCGAACGACCCCCCTCCTATCTCCCGCCGCGACATCGGCACTCCACACCGGGGGCAGGCCGGCATCTTCCCCGCCGCGAACTCCTCGCGGATCCGCTGGAGCTCGAGCGGCGTGTACTGGGCGTTCTCCGACATCAGTCGGGGATCCGCACCACGATCTTCCCGAATTGCTGGCCGCTCTGCAATCGCTCGAACGCCTGCCGCCCCTGGGAGATGTCGAACACCGAATCCACCAGCGGCGTCAGTCTCCCCGCGCTGAACTCGGCCGAGACAGCGTCGAACTCGGCGTCGTTCCCCATCGTCGAGCCCATGATGTCCCACTGATTCCAGAACAGTCGGCGCACGTCCATTTGCACCATCGGGCCCGACGTCGCGCCGCACGTCACCAGCCGTCCACGCTTGCCGAGCGCGACGAGCGATTGGGTCCACGACTTTTCGCCGACGGTGTCGAAGACGACGTCGACCCCGCGCTTGTTGGTAAGCGCCCTGATCTCCTTGCCGATGTCCGTCGTGGCGTAATTCAGGAGGTTCTCGGCGCCGAGCCCGCGCGCCAGCGACAGCTTCTCGTCGCTGTGCGATGTCACCCACGTCGGGGCGCCGATGTGACGGACGATCTCCAACGCAGCGAGCGCGACCCCGCCACCGATTCCCCAGATCAGAACGTTGTCGGTTTTTTTGACGCGCGCGCGGGTGACCACCATCCGCCACGCGGTGAGAGTCGCCAGCGTGAACGCCGCCGCCTGCTCGACCGGCTTGTCCTTCGGGATGCGACGCGCGTTGCGCGCGGGAATGACGATGTACTCGGCGAGGGTGCCGGACGTGTGCTCGCCGAGCAGCTTGAAGTTGACGCAGAGCGACTGCTCGCCGGCCTGGCAATACTCGCAGGTGTGATCGCTCAGGCCGGGGTTGACGATGACGCTGTCGCCCACATTCAGCTGATTGTCGGAGATCCCGCTGAGGTCGCCGATGGCGTCGACGATGCCCGTGGCATCGGCGCCAAGGATCCAGGGCGCCTCGATCCGATGACCGGGCATACCCGCGACGACGAACAGATCCAGATGATTGAGCGCGCCGGCCTTGACCCTGATGCGGATCTCGCCGCGCCTCGGCTCGGGCTTGGGCAAATCGGTCCGGTACTCGATCTGGTCGAGGCCGCCATGGGCCGAGATTGTGAGTCCTCGCACGCGATTATATGAGCGTTATATTCAATCGAGACACTGAATTACGGCTTTGCAGCTGGGGCCGCCGGCCGGCGGTTCCGCGCAGCCGGAAGATACCGACTTTGATTTCCCCACGCTCCGGATCAGTCTGAATGCTCCCCATAAAGGTTCCCCCTCTTGGCGAGTCGATCGTTGAGGCCACGGTGTCGCGGTGGCTCAAGAAAGAAGGCGACGCCGTCGCCGCCGGCGACACGCTCGTCGATCTCGAGACCGACAAGATCACGGTAGAAGTGCCGGCCTTGAAGCCCGGCGTGCTGACCAGGCGCGCCAAGCAGGAAGGCGAGGTCGTGCACGTCGAAGACGTCCTCGGCGAGCTCGACGAGACCGCGGTTCCACCGGCTGCCGGCGCGTCGCAGGCGACCGGCTCTCCGACGCCGAGAACGCCGAGCCCGATGTCGACCCCAACCCAACAGCGGAGCGCGGTGCCTGCTCCGGCTTCTGCGGCGCAATCGGAAACGATCAAGTCCTCGCCGGCGGCGCGGCGCATCGCCGACGAGCGCGGCATCGACATCGCTGCCGTATCGGGCAGCGGTCGCGGCGGAGTCATCTCGAAGCCCGACGTGCTGGCCGCTACGGCAGCGCCGCCGCCTACTGAGCGTCCGACCGCACCCCGTCCAATTGCCCCGCCGCGCGGCGGCAATGGCGTGACGGCTGGTGAGCGCGAGACGCGCGAGAAGATGACGACGCGACGCAAGCGCATCGCCGAGAACCTGTTGCAGTCGCAGCAATCGACGGCGCACCTCACGACCTTCAACGAAGTCGACATGTCGGCGCTCAATGCGCTGCGCGACAGGTTCAAGGAGAAAGTCGAGAAGGAGTCGGGCGTCAAGCTGACGTTCATGCCGTTCTTCGTGCGCGCCGCGGTGCAGGCGCTGAAGCAGTTCCCGACGATCAACGCGCAGGTGGACGGTGATTCAATCATCTACAAGCACTACGTCAACATGGGAATCGCCGTGGCGTCGGAGCAGGGCCTCGTCGTACCGAACGTCAAGGATGCCGATCGCAAGAGCCTGTTGCAGGTCGGTCGCGAGATCAGCGAGGTGGCCAGGCGCGCGCGCGACGGCAAGCTGACGATGGATGATCTCACCGGCGGAACTTTCACCATCACAAATGGCGGAGTGTTCGGCTAGCTCGTCTCCACTCCGATTCTCAACTATCCCCAGGTCGGCATCCTCGGCCTCCACAAGACCCAGGATCGGCCGGTCGCGATCAACGGACAGGTCGTGATTCGGCCGATGATGTACATCGCGCTGTCGTACGACCACCGCATCGTCGAAGGTGCGCACGCCGTTCAATTTCTCGT
>DASXGU010000224.1:0-7523 GCA_036488915.1 Gemmatimonadaceae bacterium
GTGATGCAGATGTGGAAGGTGTAGTCGATCAGTGACTTCCCCTCCGCCTTCTTCATCCAGTTGTCCGCCGCTTGTCCGAGCGATTCACCGGCGTAGGGAATGGCGAAGTCGATCAGCGTGGTCACACCCCCGCGGGCACCCGCCCGCGTCCCCGTTCGATAGTCGTCGGCCGACACCGCCCCCATGAAAGGAAGCTCGAGGTGCACGTGCACGTCGAGGACACCTGGAATGACATGGTGGCCCCTGGCGTCGATCGTCTTTGTCGATTTGTCACCATCGAGGCTGGCCCCGAGCGCCGTGATCTTCTCGCCCTTTATTCCCACGTCGCCGACGTAGATGCCGGCAGGGGTGACGACGTTGCCGCCCTTGATGATTCGATCGAATGACAATTCCTTGCTCCCTTAGTGTGCCTGACTCGCCGCCGCGCCAAGCGCGCGATCGAGAACGTCGATGCAGAACTCGGCATCATCCCCCGTCACGCACATCGGCGGCTTGATCCGGAGGACATTGCCGTCGAGGCCGCCCTTGCCCACCAGCACGCCCATCTCTCGGGCCGCCTCCAGCACCGCCAGAGTTTCCTTTTTCGCGGGCTCCTTTGTCTTGCGGTCGCGCACCAGCTCGACGCCGAGCATCAGTCCCATCCCCCGCACGTCACCAACGAGCTGATGGGTCTTCGCCAGGACCTTGAGTCCATCCTTCAGCTGCTTGCCCACCAGACGGGAATTTTCCTGGAGTCCTTCTTCGTCGATGATATCGAGGACAGCCAGGCCGGCCGCCATGCAGACCGGATTGCCTCCAAAGGTATTGAAGTGGATCCGCTGAGTGAGCGCCTGCGCGATCTCCATCCTGGTAGTGACCGCGCCAAGCGGCACGCCGTTGCCGATCCCCTTCGCCATGGTCACGAAGTCAGGGATGACGTCGAAGTTCTCGAACCCCCAATAGTGATCGCCGGTGCGGCCGAACCCCGTTTGTACCTCGTCGGCGATGCAGAGGCCGCCGTGATCGCGGGCAATCCTGTACGCCTCACCCAGATAGTTCCGCGCCCCGTAGGTCGCGCCGCCAACGCCTTGGATCGGCTCGGCGATGAACGCGGCGATCCGGCCCGGCGTGGAGTAGCGAATGATGCCGAGGATGTCCTCGGCGCTCTTGGTGGCGATCTCTTCGGGAGTGCCGGAGAATGGACTCCGATACGGGTCCGGCGACACCGCGTGGTGGATGCCGAACGAGCTCGGCAGCGGATACTTCCATGTGTTGTGCGACGTCAGGCCCATCGAGCTCGGCGAGCCGCCGTGGTAGCCGTTGCGCAGTGCGACGACGTCGGTGTTGCCGGTGTAAAGCCGCGCCATGGTGACCGCGAGATCGTTGGCCTCACTACCGTCGTTCACGAAATACGTGACGTCCAGGCCCTTCGGCATCTTCGACGCAATCTTCTTCGCCAGCAGGGCGAAGTTCGGATGGAGATAGATCGTCGTCGCGTGCTGCAGGGTCTCGGTCTGCTTCTCGATCGCGGCGACGACCTTCGGATGACAGTGCCCGCATGATACGGTCACGATCCCGGCGAACATGTCGAGGTACCTTCGGCCGGTCTCGTCGAAGAGCCACTGCATGTGTCCTTCGACGATGAGCAACGGCTCGCCGTAGAGCGTGAAGATCGCAGGGTTTGTGTACTTCTTTCGCATGGCGATGATTTCGTCGCGCGACGGTCCGGTGTACGGCTTCGGAATATGGTCGCACGCCGGCATTTGAAGTTCCGAGCGCTTCCCGCTTCCCCCGTCCCGCTTCCCGCTCGGCGGAGCTGATTGAGTCATCGTCATGGCCTAAGCCCGCACCGCTACGTCGGGCTGCGGCGCTGCATAGCCTTCGACAGTCTCGTATCCCGAGTGATAATCGGCCGCATCGGGCCGGCGAATCTCCGATTGGAGCACGATCCGGTCGCGTCGGCTGCCGCGAAAATCCTCGACTCTCTGCCACCCGTCACCGGCGTGCTGCTCGATGAATCGATCGAGGCCCGAGAGCAGCCGCTTGATCACGTTTGGCCCGACCGCCTGGTCGAGCATGGCCGCGGTGCAGACCTGCACCGTCCCGCAGCCGAGCAGGAAATACGACAGCGCCTGGTTGAAGTCGGAGATGCCGCCGATGCCAGAAAAGCTCCGGTCGGGGAATGCCTTCGTCAGCTGCGCCATCTTGGCGAGCGACAGCGGAAGTATCGCCGGCCCGCCCAGTCCCCCGCTCGATACGAAGCCGTCGACGTTGATCTCGAACTCCAGTGTCTCGGGATCGATGAGTGGTATCGACGGAAACGTATTCGACGACACGATCGCATCGGCGCCGCCGCGGAAGCACGCGCCTGCTTCGACGACGATGTCCGCCGTCGCCGGCGTCAGCTTCGTCCACACCGGCACCTTCGCCACTTCCTTCACCGCTTCGGTAACCACGGAGCAGAGCCCCTGATCCTTGCCGATGTTGGAACCCATGTCGCGCCGGTCCATGTGCGGACACGAGAAGTTGAGCTCGAGCCCATCCGCACCCTCACCCTGCGCCGTCTCCGCCAGCTCCTGCCAGTGTCGCAGCTCCTTGTCGTTGCCGGACCCCGCCATGATCGACGCGATCAATACTTTAGCTGGAAACGCATCCTTGATTCGGCGGATGCGGGGCGCCCACCACTCGAGGGTCTTGTCCGAGATCAACTCCCAGTTCCACGACGAGTGCAGAGCGGCGCCCGCCCTTTTTTTCATGGAGACGCTGGCATCCTCCGGACTGGTGCGCATGAACTTCGCCTTCGCGCCGTAGACGTTCACGACCGGATGCAGCCCGATCGTCTTGGTGACGACGCCTCCCCATCCAGCCTCGAAGGCCCGCATGATGTTCGACTCTGATTCGGTCGGCGGCGCCGAGGAAAGCAGAAAGGGATTCTCGAACTGAATCCCGGTGAAGGTCACGGATCTATCGACACTCATAGTGCCCCCTATGCCATCCAGTTCGTGCCGGCTTCCTTGTTCCACTTGGTAGTCATCTTCTTCGACTGCGTCCAGAATTCGATCGAGCCGCGTCCGGTGATGTCTCCCACGCCGAACTTCGAATCGTTCCAGCCCCCGAACGAGAACGGCTCGCGCGGCACCGGAACTCCGACGTTGACCCCCACCATGCCGGCGCTCGCCCGCTCCATCACGTAACGCGCCGTCCCGCCGCTCTCGGTGAACACCGACGCGGCGTTGCCATAGGACGATGAGTTCTCGATGCTGAGCGCCTCGTCGACGTCCGCGGCGCGGATGATCACCAGCACCGGGCCGAAAACTTCGTCCTGGGCGATCCGCATGTCAGGCGTCACCCGATCGATGATCGTCGGGCCGATGAAGTACCCGTTCTCCTTCCCTTTCACCACGGCGTTGCGGCCATCGACCAGCACCTTCGCCCCGGCCTGCTCGGCTTCCGCGATGTACTTCTCGATGCGCTCCTTCGCCGCCGCCGAGATCACCGGCCCGATGTCGCGTCCCGGAACGATGTTCGACGCATGCTCGACCATCCGCTCTATGATGTGATCGGTCTTTGACACCGCCACCATCACCGAGGCCGCCATGCAGCGCTGGCCCGCGCACCCGGACATCGACGCCACCACGTTGCTCGACGTCATCTCACGCTCGGCGTCCGGCATCACGATCAGGTGGTTTTTGGCGCCGCCCAGAGCGAGGCAGCGCTTGAGCGTCGCGGTCGAGCGGCGATAAACGACTTTGGCGATCTTGGTCGATCCGACGAAGCTGATGGCCGCAATTCCCGGGTGATCGCAAATCGCCTCGACGGCTTCTTTGCCGCCGTTCACGATCTGAAGCACCCCCTCCGGCAGTCCGGCTTCCTCGAGCAGCTCGGCGATTCTCCCGGCGCTCAAAGGCACGAGCTCCGAAGGCTTGAGGATCAGGCAGTTCCCGAGCGCGATCGCGTTGGGAAGCGACCAGTTCGGCACCATGTTCGGGAAATTGAACGGCGTGATCGCCGCCACGACGCCGAGCGGGTAGCGCTCGATGCGGCACTCGACGCCCCGACTGACCTCGAGAATCTCGCCCGCCGCGATCTGCGGCAGCGAGCAGGCAAACTCGCACAGCTCCGCCGACTTCAGCACCTCGGCGCGGGCTTCCGATGCCACCTTGCCGTTCTCTTCGGTTACCAGTGCGGCGAGGTCGTCGATGTTTTTTTCGAGGAGCGTCTTGTAACGGTAGAAGACCTGGACCCGCTCCTTGATCGGCATCGCCGACCACGCGGGAAATGCGCGGCGGGCGCTCGCTACGGCGGCGTCGACGTCGTCCTGGGTCGAAAGGGGAACGCGGGAGATCACACTCCCATCGCTGGGGTTGTGGACCTCGATAAATGAGCGATCAGCCCGAACGAAAGTGCCGTCGAGATAGTTGCGGACTTCCGGGTACTTCATTGCCTTCCTCCCCGCGGCGGCGGCCGCCCGGCGGCGCGACGGAAATCCCTCGGTACCGGGCCGAGGGATTGAAGAGCTCGATGAGCTATGATGCGAAGATGCGGCAGTGTCACCAGCCTCGCAAGCTCTGGCAGCATGGCTACTTACGCGGGCGTTCGAGACCGCGTGGGCCGATGCCGCGCGGCGCATGTTTTCAGGTCATCCGGGCGTCAGCTAGTCGATCTCCTTGAAACCCGCGACGGCACGAAGCATGATGCGTTGATTCTGGTAACACCGTGACGAACGCAAACCGGAATAAAGATGACTGAGCCTTCGGCTACTGTTGAGCAGCCGCGTGAAGTACTTCCCGCCGTCGATCATGGAATGTCGATCAGCAAGGCGGCAATCATAACGATCATTTCCGCCATCGTGGTGATGGCGTCGACATACGAAGTCGTCAAGGGAACGCTGTCGAGCAACATGATGCGGGTGCTCGCGGTGGTGTCGCTGCTTTCGCTCGTGGCAGTCGTTTACGGACTCATCGAGCTCACCCTCGCGGTGATCGCAACGACCGCCGAGCGGCGTCGAAGGGCGCGCGAGGTAACTGAGCGCCGCAAGGGCGACCGCGCCAGAAAACCGACGCCACACTGATTCCGCGCGCGGGCGCGGCAAAGAAAAAACCGCCCGATCATCTCGGGCGGTTTGACGATTCCTGGAAGTCTGCCTGCTACCAGCGATAGTGCGCGAATGCCTTGTTGGCTTCGGCCATGCGGTGGGTGTCTTCCTTCTTCTTGACGGCGTTGCCTTCGCCCTTGCTGGCTGCGATCACTTCGGCGGCGAGCTTTTCCGCCATCGACTTCTCGTTACGACCGCGGGAAAAGGTGATCAGCCAGCGCATCGCCAGGGCCGTGCGGCGATCGGGACGAACTTCGACGGGCACCTGGTAGGTCGCGCCGCCGACACGTCGACTCTTCACTTCGACCGCGGGCTTGAGGTTGGTCAGCGCCTGCTTGAAGATCGTCACGCCCGGCTGCGACGTCTTGTTCTCGACGATGTCCATGGCGCCGTAGAAAATTCTCTCGGCAGTGGACTTCTTGCCCTGGTACATGATGGCGTTGATGAACTTCGAAACGGTCTGGCTATCGTAGCGCGCGTCGGGAAGAATCGGACGCTTGATGGACTTTTTGCGGCGGCTCACTTCTTCTTACCTCCGGCTGCGCCAGCTTTTGGCTTCTTGGTGCCGTACTTGGAGCGGCTCTTGTTGCGTCCGTTGACGCCCGATGCGTCGAGCGAGCCGCGCACGATGTGGTAGCGAACTCCCGGCAGATCCTTCACGCGGCCGCCGCGAATGAGCACGATCGAGTGCTCCTGCAGGTTGTGGCCCTCGCCCGGAATGTAGGCGGTGACTTCAAACCCATTGGTCAGACGAACGCGCGCCACTTTGCGAAGCGCCGAGTTGGGCTTCTTGGGCGTGGTGGTGTAAACGCGGGTGCAGACTCCACGCTTTTGGGGATTGGACTTGAGCGCGGGCGCTTTTTCCTTTTTCTGAACGTCGCGGCGGCTCTGACGGACGAGCTGATTGATTGTCGGCATTAATGCTGGTTGGACTGACAGTTACCAAGGTTCGATGTCTCGCTTCCAGGGGCGGGACAGCCTATAAAGTTAGACGGGAGCGGCAGTTATGTCAACGCGGGCAGCCCGGGCGCCGGTCCGATGACGCAGGCAGCGAAAACGCTGCCGCCGCCCGTCCGGGCAATGACGTTCACCCGTTACCCCTCGACGCGGTTTGATACATGCAACACATTCAAGGCATTCGCCGCGACATGGCGCCGCGACGTCTGGCGTCGGAGGGGAAATGCTGGTGCACCGCACTGCGTTCGCATTGGGGCTGGTAGCCGCCCTGTTTTCCGGCTGTGCTCGCTCGATTCCGGTAAAGGATTTCGACGAGGCCGCCGCACCGCCCCCCGTTCCGGCGACGCCGATCAAGCTCGAGGTCGAGAACCACAACTGGGCCGACGTAGTTCTGTACGTGGTCCACGACGGGGTCCAGACGCGGTTCACCCAGGTGGCCGCCGCCCACAATGCGTCGATCGAGATCCCCGAGCGGCTTCAGGGCCAGATGGGCGTCATCAAGATCGCCGTCCGCCGCATCGGCGGCAACGACAGCTTCGTCTCGCAGGCAATCTCATTGCGCGGAAACTCCGAGGTGCGGTTCACCATCGAGAGCAACCTCAACCGGTCCAGCGTCGGAGTCTGGTAGCAACGGCCGCGGAATCGCCCTCGGAGCCTCAGCGGCCTCCGCCCTGGCTCCCTCCACCGGTCTTTCCGCCCGATAGATCCCCGGCGCCACGGGCGACGAGAAAAGATCCGGCGACGATCGCGCCGGCGAGCAGGATGCTGCGGACTACCGATGTCCTGCTCGTCGCGATGGCGTCGACATCCCGCCTCGGAATGGAGATCTGTTCCCCGGCGTAGGTATCCTCGATTCCGCCGTCGCGCGACACTTTCTGCACGGTCATGGCAACCGTGGAGTCCGTCGTGCTCTGGAGCAACCCTTCGAGTGTGACCGCCCGCAGGCCAAGCCGCGGAGCGACGTCGACCCTTCCCTGATCCGTCAGGGTGACGAGAACCTGCTGCGCGGGATTGACGGCCGACATGCCGCCGGCCTGAACGGGCACATATTCGGTGCACGCCAGCAGATTGGCGAAGAGGACGCCGGCCAATGCTCCGGTCACCCGCCTCCGCGCTCGTCTCGACTGCGTGCGTTCTTTCGTGTTCATCGGTCGAATGTTAGGTCGTGAAAAAAGCCGAGCCCGGTCGACGTCGACCGGGCTCGAACTCTCGTGCTGATCTCTTGCTGCTAGAACTGTCCGAGGCACGGCTGTCCGGTACCATCGGACACCGT
The DNA here is from genome assembly GCA_036488915.1 of Gemmatimonadaceae bacterium. Classification (GTDB taxonomy): domain Bacteria; phylum Gemmatimonadota; class Gemmatimonadetes; order Gemmatimonadales; family Gemmatimonadaceae; genus UBA4720. The sequence goes on from DASXGU010000224.1 coordinate 7,305, forward strand.
GTTGGGCGGATCGTTCTTGTTGCGCAGAGTGTTCGGCGCCGTGCCCGGCGGCGGAATGTTCGTGTCCGTGTTCTGCTCAGTGGCGTCGTAATACAGCCGCCCCGGAATCGGGGTGCCGGCCGGCGCCGTTGGAACCAGGTTCGGGGTGCAAGTGCGCTTGTAGTCGTTCCACGCCTCGTACCCGAGCTGGAAGTCAGCGATGTACTTCTCGGTCAGGAT
>DASXGU010000242.1:0-10658 GCA_036488915.1 Gemmatimonadaceae bacterium
GCTGCCTTCGGTCTTCACTCCTGCCGGAGACACGGCCCAGCCGATCACCCGCGTCGACAGCGCCTATATCCGCCTCATGGTGGACACCCTCTCCATCAAAGGCACCGGGCCGGTCACCATCGAAGCATACGATGTGGACACGACCGCCAACGACACCTCGACCGCGGCGATTCTGGCCCTGTTTCGTCCCGATCGCTTCATCTCCTCGCAGACCTTTACGCGCGTGCAGCTCACCGACACGCTCAAGTACTTCTTCGACAACAACGCGCTCCTCACCCGGATCCAGAACAAAGCCCGCCTGAGGGTTGGATTGCGCGCCACTGGCGCGTCCTCGCAGATGCGCATCTTCTCCACGGAAGGACTGCAGGGCCCGAGCATCTTCTTTCGCGCCACTCCGGACACCGTGACGGCGCCCCAGCAGGTGTTGCCGAACTCCAGCACGCCCACGGACGACAAAATCCTGAAGGCGGTACTGGTCGACTACACGGTGGTTGCCAAGGCACCGCCGCCCGCGCCGCCCAACGTTCTGGCAGTCGGCGGCTTCCCGGCGCGCCGCGTCTACGTTCGCTTCGACATCCCCGCCAGCATTATCGACTCCACCGACGTCATCAGGGCGACGCTCCTGCTCAACCAGCTGCCGAACAACACGATCGATCCCACCGACACCGTGCGCATAGTTCCCCAGGTGGTATTGGCGGGAAGAGTGGTGACCGATCCCACCAAGGCTGCCCAGATCACGCTCGGAGTAAGTCCGGACACAGTGTTCATCAGACCGGGCGATTCCGGCGAGCGGGCGGTGGAGCTGGCGAGAGCCTTTACGCTGTGGCGAGTTCAGTCGCCGGACACCCTGCCGCGCGCGATCGTGCTTCAGGCGCTGAACGAAGGTGCGTCAGCCCTGGAAGTCCGATTCTCTTCGAGCGAGGACGTCGCCGCCCTCCGGCCGCGACTCCGAATCAGCTACACTTCCCGTGTCCCACTGGGGCTTCCCTGATGCGCACCACTTTGCTCGCCGCAGCCGCTTTCCTGGCGATCTCCGCTTCGCTGGCAGGCGCGCAGGGCGCGCTCAGTCTCGAGGGACTCGGCTATCCTCCCGGTGGAATCAGCGCCCGCTCCGAGGGAGTGGGCGGGGGCGCTGCCGACTTCGATGCACTGAGCCTGACGAATCCGGCGTCGCTCGCCGGTGTCGCTACCGCGGCCCTGTTCCTCCAGTATTCACCGGAGTTCCGCAAAGTCACCGCCGGGTCCAGCAGCGCCAACACCACGACTGCCCGCTTTCCCCTGGTGGCTGGCGTGCTGCCGATGGGTCAGTCCTGGACCGCTGGCCTCAGCTCATCGACCTTTCTCGACCGCTCGACCGAGACCAGTCTCGATCGCACCGAGATCGTCGGGGCGCCGACCGACACGGTGACGGTAACGGAGAGAAACAACGTCCTCGGCGCCATCAACGACGTCAGACTCGCGCTCGCCTGGTCCAACAGCCCGAAGTTTCGCATCGGATTCGGCGGTCACGTTTTCACCGGCAGCAACCGCATCACCTTTACCCGGCTGTTCCCGGACAGCGCCAGGTACATAAGCACCAACCAGACGGGGCGCATCAGCTACGCGGGTTTCGCGGCGTCGGCGGGCGTCGAGATTTTCCCTTCGCGGGTGATCGGATTCGCCGTCTCCGCACGCAAGGGTGGCGATCTTCGCGCGCAGTCCGGTGATACCGCCATCGGCAGCGCGCGGCTTCCCGATCACTACTCGGCGTCGGTGCTCTTCGAGGGAATTCCGGGGGCGAGCATCACGTTGCGGGCGGCGCACGACAACTGGAGCACACTGAGCACCCTGTCGTCCACTGGCATCAAGGCCTTCGACGGTTGGGACGTCGGCGGAGGGATCGAAGCAAGCGGGCCGCGGATCATGCAGCGCATAATCACCGTTCGCCTGGGCGGAAGGTCGCGCACCCTGCCGTTCGGCTACAACGGGGAGAAGGTTACTGAGAAGACCTTTGCGGGGGGACTGGGCATCCCGCTGGCGCGCGACCGCGCCACGCTGGACCTCGCCCTCCAGCGCGCTGCGAGAAGCGCCAGCTCCGATATCAGCGAGCGTGGATACATTCTGAGCTTTGGCCTGAGAGTGTCGCCCTGATATGGCTGACGCGGGCGGCTCGAAGCCCGAAGTCATTCTCGTCGCTGACGACATCCCCGCCAACGTCGAGCTGCTGCTCGACCAGCTGAACAGCCTGGGGTACGACACGATCACCGCGATCGATGGCCCTTCGGCCGTCGCCGCCGCGTTCGAACACCATCCCGATCTTTGCATTCTCGACGTCTCGATGCCTGCCGGCGACCTGGGCGTCGATGACCGCTCGACCGGCTTCGAGGTGTGCCGCCGTATCAAGCGCGATCCGCGGACTTCCCGCATCCCCGTCATCTTCGTCACAGCGCTCAACGACACCAGCGATCGGGTGCGGGGGATCGAGGCGGGCGGCGATGATTTTCTCACCAAGCCGCACAATCGGTTGGTGCTGGGCGCCCGGGTGCGCAGCCTGCTCAAGCTCAAGGCCGCGACCGATGCGCTGGAGGACAGCCTGCGCAAGCTGCGCGAGCTCGAGCGCGTTCGCGACGACCTGATGAAGATGATCGTGCACGACCTGAAGACTCCGCTCACATCGGTGCTGGCAACACTCGAAATGCTGGCGGACGGCGATTTCGGCGGGGTATCGACTTCGCAGCGCGCCGCCATCGGCGACGCGGAATCCAAATCCGAAGATCTGCTCGCGCTGATCGACGACATTCTAGAGGTGGCGCGGATCGAGGAGGCCAACATCACCCTCAGCCTGGCGCCGATGGCGCCCGGCGCGCTGCTCGCCGAGCTTGTGCACGAGTGGGGGCACCGGTTTCAGCAGGAGCACACCACCGTCGGAGTATCGGTTGCGGACGACGCGCCTGTGTTCGTCGGCGACAAGGGGTTGATCAAGCGCGTTTTCTCGAACCTGATTCAGAACGCGGTGACCCACTCGTCGAAGCCGATTCACCTAGAGCTTAGCGCACGCCGCGCCGGACACGGCGTGTTGTTCACCGTGAGCGACAACGGCCCGGGCATTCCGCCGGAGTACCACGAGGTGATCTTCCGCAAATTCGGGCAGGTGGAGATGCCGCGCACGCCGCGCACTCGCAGCTCCGGACTCGGCCTCACTTTCTGCAAGCTGGTGGTCGAGCGCCATCGGGGGCGAATCTGGGTGAACAGCGCCGAGGGCAGGGGAAGCTCTTTCTATATCGAGCTCCCGGCGGATCCAACAGCGCTCGAGACCCCGCAAAGCAGTTCCCAATCGCTCCCGGCGAGCGGCGCGACGGTTCATCGCTAGCCCCGCGCGGGGTGCCGACACTTATCTTTCGACATGCTTCAAAGCACGCGTCCAACCGTCTATATCGAGACCTACGGCTGCCAGATGAACGTCAGCGATACCGAGCTCATGCTCGGGAAACTGGCCGAATCGGGCTACGAGTCAGTGGAGCAGCCCGACGAAGCGGACGTGATTCTCATCAACACCTGCGCCATCAGGGAGCACGCCGAGCAGAGAGTCATCGGCCGCCTCGGTGAGATGAAGAGCCGGATGAAACGGGGCGCCGTTCTGGGCGTGACCGGCTGCATGGCGCAGAGGCTTGGGTCCGATCTGCTCGATCGAGTCAAGCACGTCAGCCTCGTGATCGGGCCCGACGGCTACCGCGAGCTGCCCTCGCTTATCGAGAGCGCCCGTTCCGGCGAGCGGGCAACGGCAACCGAGTTCGATCTGGATGAGCACTACGAGGATTTCACGCCGCGCCGCTTCGATGGCGTCAAGGCGTGGATCCCCGTCCAGCGCGGGTGCGATTATCGCTGCACTTACTGCATCGTGCCCACCACACGTGGACCGGAGCGCAGCAGACAGCTCGCCGAAGTGATCCGGGAAACCGAGTCCGCCGTTGATTCCGGGATTTCCGAGATCGTGCTGCTCGGCCAAACGGTCAACTCCTACAACGACGGAAGAAACGACTTCGCGGACCTGCTGCGCGCGGTCGGCGCGGTCAACGGTGTGCGAAGACTGCGCTTCACCAGCCCGCATCCCAACGACTTCAGCGAGGCCGTCATCCGGGCAATGGCGGAAACCGAAGCGTTTTGTGAGCACGTTCACCTGCCGATGCAGAGCGGGTCGAACCGGACGCTCAAGCGCATGTTGCGGCGGTACTCGAGGGAGCGCTATCTCGAGTGCGTCGACGAGCTGCGCCGAGCCATTCCCAATCTGTCGCTCACCACCGACATCATCGTCGGCTTCCCTGGAGAAACGGAAGCAGATTTTGAGGACACCTTGAGCGCGGTGCGCGAGGTGGAATTCGACGATGCCTACACCTTCAAGTTCTCCCCCCGCGACGGGACGCCGGCGACGCGTTTCCCTGAATCCGACACCATCTCCGACGAAATCGCCAGCGCAAGGCTGGCGGGCCTCATCTCGACCGTCCGGGCCGGGAGCAGAGCCCGGAACATGAAGCTCCTCGGGAAGCGCCGCGAAGTGCTGGTCGAAAAGGCGGCGCGCCGCGGCGGTCTGCTGCAATCGCGGACCCGTGACTTCCGCACTGTCATGATTCCCGGAGACCAGACCCTCATCGGGAAGTACCTGACGGTCGAGCTGACCGGCACCACCGGATCGACGTTCCTCGGCCAGGTGGTGTCGCGGCGCGAGGCTCTTCCGCTGGCGGGCTAGCAAGCTCGATCGATTACGGTGCTCCGCTAACGATTTCGCGGGAGCATCCCTGACGCAGTAGGGTGGCGCAGCAGACGACCGGAGCTCCGCTGCCACTGATCACATCCGCATACCTCGCCTACATGGGCGGTTTGCTGGCCGGTTTCGGCGGGTACGCATGGATCGCCGTTGCCGGAGCCGTTCTCTCGGCAGCCGCGGCACTGCTTCGACGACGCGCCGAGTTGTTCGCGCTCGCTCTGGTCATGGGCGCCGCGGCGATCGTCGCGGTCTCGACGCCTCCGCCGGAGCGCCCAACGGTCCACGCCAGAGAGCCGCCGAGCGACGTGCTCTCTCGGGTGAGAAACCGGGCTGCGCGGGCCATTGACGCGACCTTCGGCGACGACGCGCCGCTCGCGCGCGCACTGCTGATCGCCGATCAGCACCAGATCCCCACCGAGATGCGCGATCGGTACGCGGCTGCCGGTTTGATCCACATGCTCTCCATCTCCGGCCTCCACGTCGCCGTTATTGCCGCCGCGATGGAGCTGCTCTTTCAGGTTGCGAGATTGTCACGCCGCGCCTCGCTTCTCGGCGCGTTCCTCACCACGATCGCGTACGTGGCCGTAATCGGAGCTCCGCCGCCGGCGCTGCGATCGGCGGCCATGCTGGGCGTGGCGATGGCTTCGCGGATCGGGCAGCGGCCGACCTCACCGTGGGCGGCGTGGGCTCTGGGTGCATGGGTGCCCCTCTTTCTCCCTCGTACCGCGGTGGACGTGGGTTACCAGCTGAGCGTGCTCGGGATGTGCGCGCTGGTCGCAGCCGGGGCGCTTTGGCGCCGCCACCTCGCGAGCCGGCTCAATGGCTGGCGCGCGAAGCTGGCTCGCGAGCTGATCACATCGCTGATCGCCTGTGTGGTCACCGCGCCACTGGTGGCGTGGGTGTTTGGCCGAGTCAGCCTGATTGCGCCAATCTCCAATCTGATCGCTGCGCCGATAATCACTCTCGCGCAGCCGATCTTGTTCCTGGCGCTGCTGGTCGCGCCACTGCACGGTGTGGCGCGATTTCTCGCTCAGTCAGTACACCCGCTGCTCTTTGCCTTCGACTGGATCGCGTGGCGTGCCTCTTCGGTTCCGGGAGCGGCAATCACAGTCGGCACAACGCTCATCACCGCCGTCCTGGGAGCGATAACCGCCGGCGCTCTGGTTGTCGCCTGCGCAAGCAAGTTCCCGGTTCGTCCGGCGATCATTGGTCTCGCCGCTCTGGCGTTCATGGCGTTCGCGCCCGCGCTTCCCAGTCGGCCCTCTCACGACGTCGAGCTTCACGTGCTCGATGTCGGCCAGGGAGACGCAATTCTGCTGAAGACGGACGGTGGACACTGGATCCTCCTCGATGCCGGTCCCGCATGGCGCGGAGGAGACGCCGGCCGCTCGATCATCCTGCCGTATCTGCTGCGACGCGGCGGCTCCCTGGAGGCATTCGTGTTGTCGCATCCGCACACGGATCACGTTGGCGGAGCGGCGGCCGTTCTCACGGCCATGCGTCCGAAAGCATACTGGGACGCCGCATTCGCCGGCGGATCGGAGGGATACATCGCCTCGCTGGCGGCGGCCAAACAGCAGGGAATCGAATGGCACCGAGTACATCCCGGTGATTCGATTCGTATCGACGACACCGTCATCTCCTTCCTGGCGCCGGACTCGGCCTGGACGGTTGGCCTGAAGGATCCGAACCTTGCCAGCACCATCGCGCTGGTGCGTTTTGGCATGGTGCGTTTTCTGCTTGTCGGCGATGCGGAGCGCGGCGAGGAAGACTGGCTGCTTGAGCACCACCGCGATGAGCTGGCCGCCGACGTTCTCAAAGTCGGCCACCACGGCAGCGCGACCAGCAGCAGCGACGCTTTTCTCGATGCCGTGCATCCGGAGCTGGCGGTGATCTCAGTGGGGGCGCTAAACACTTACGGCCACCCGAGCCTGGACGTGATCCACGCTCTGGCCCGAGTCGGCGCCGAAGTGCTGCGCACCGACCAAGCCGGCACTGTTGTAGTGCGCACCGACGGACTGCGCCTCGAAGTCGAAGCGAAAGGAGAAAAATGGGAATTGTCGCGCGAGTCACCAGCGCATTGATGGGCGAGCGGATTCAGCTCCCGGACGAGCTCCTGAGTCGCTACCCTGACCTGGGCCAGGCGCAGTATCGCCGCGGAGGATTGCCGCCTCGAATCGCCGGGTGGACTCTCGGCATGAGCAGCGCCGCCGCGATCACGCTCTGGAATACCATTTTTCTCGCCCCGGCCGTGCGGCTCGAGGCAGAGCTGCTCTTGCACGAGCTCCGCCACGTTCATCAATTTTCGGAGCACAAAGCCTTTCCTGTCAGCTATCTTTGGCAATCGATTCGTCACGGCTACGACCGTAACGCATACGAAGTTGACGCGCGGCGGTACTCCGCATCCCGCCTCGCCACCGGCGACAAGGAACTCTGAGTGGTAAAACACACCGCGACATCCGTCGTAACCATTGAACGCTTCATCATAGAGCAGGAGAAGCTGCACCCCGAAGCGACGGGCGAGCTGTCCGGTCTGCTCTACGATCTGGCGCTGGCGGCCAAGATGATCGCCAACAAGGTGCGGAGCGCGGGACTGGCGGACATTCTCGGCGCGACGGACCTGGAGAACATCCAGGGCGAGACGCAGCAGAAGCTCGACGTCCTCGCCAACGAGATCATCATCAAGGCGCTCGATCACGGCGGACGACTGTGCGCCATGGCCTCCGAAGAGGAACCGGGGATTATCGACATTCCCGCGAATTTCCGCTGCGGAAAGTATTGTCTGCTGTTCGATCCCCTCGACGGCTCGTCGAACATCGACGTCAACGTTCCGGTGGGAACGATCTTCTCGGTGGTCAGAAAGATCACGCGCGGCGCTCGCGGCGAGATGGAAGACATGCTCCAGCCCGGCCGCCGACAGGTCGCGGCCGGGTACGTCATCTATGGCTCGAGCACCATGCTGGTGTACACCACCGGGCAGGGCGCGCACGGCTTCACCCTCGATCCGTCGCTCGGGGAGTTTCTGCTGTCGCACCAGAACATCCGCACTCCCAGCCTCGGCAGATATCTATCCGTCAACGATTCCTACCAGAGTCAGTGGGAGCCCAACGTCCAGACGCTGATGGGGTATTACCGCGGTCAGGATGGAAATCGCCAGCCAATGAATACGCGCTACGTGGGCTCGCTCGTCGCGGATTTCCACCGCAACCTGCTCGGCGGTGGTCTGTTCGCGTATCCGGCCAATCGCAAGAACAAGCACGGCAAGCTGCGGCTGCTTTATGAGGCGAGCCCGCTGGCGTTCATCGTAGAGCAGGCGGGCGGGGCGGCGACCGACGGACGGCAGAGAATACTCGACATCCACCCGACCGAGCTGCACCAGCGCACTCCGCTCTTCATCGGCAGCAGCAATGACGTCGATGCCGCGCACCGGATGCTGGGTGAGGAAGCCGCCAGCGCGAGGTCGCTGTCACCCGTCGGCTCGGTGGGCGCGTGAGCCGGCACCGGCGCCGCGGCTGGAGCGCGTGAGCCGAGACGATTCCGGCGAGAGGCTTTCGCCGTCGGGAATCCCAGTAAAAACCGTTTATCGGCCCGGGGACGCGGCTCTCGACTACCCCTCCGACCTCGCCGACCCAGGGCACTGGCCTTACACACGTGGGGTCCAGCCCAATATGTACCGCGGTCGCTTGTGGACGATGCGCCAATACGCGGGATTCGGCGGAGCGAAGAGCACCAACGAGAGATTCAGGATGTTGCTCGATGCCGGCCAGACCGGGTTGTCGGTTGCCTTCGACCTTCCGACGCAGATGGGGCTCGATTCGGATTCGCCGCGGGCCCTGGGTGAAGTCGGCCGCGCCGGCGTCGCCATTTCGAGCGTCGAAGACATGCACGTCCTGCTCGACGGCATACCGCTGGACAAGGTCTCGACGTCGATGACCATCAATGCCACCGCCGCGACGCTTCTGGCGATGTACATCGTCGTAGCCGAAGAGCGGGGCATCGGCCGCGACAAGCTGAGCGGGACGATTCAGAACGACATCCTCAAGGAGTACATCGCGCGCGGCACCTACATCTATCCGCCCGAGCCCAGCCTCGCCCTCATCGCCGAAGTGTTTCGCTTCTGCGCCGACGAGGTGCCCAACTGGAACCCGATCTCGATCTCTGGCTACCACATCCGGGAGGCGGGGGCCACCGCGGTGCAGGAGCTGGGCTTCACGCTCGCCAACACCATCGAGTACGTGCGGCGCGCCATCGACGCCGGACTCGAGATCGACGTCTTCGCGCCGAGGCTGTCGTTCTTCTTCGCCGCGCACAACGATCTGTTCGAGGAGGTTGCGAAGTTCAGGGCTGCGCGCCGGCTCTACGCCCGAATCATGCGCGATCGATTCGGTGCGTCGGATTCCAGCTCACGGCTTCGATTTCACACTCAGACGGGCGGAGTGACGCTCACGGCGCAGCAGCCGCTCAACAACGTCGTGCGTGTCGCGGTTCAGACGCTCGCCGCCACTTTGGGCGGAACCCAGTCGCTGCACACCAACGGCTACGACGAAGCATTGGCTCTGCCCACCGCCGAAGCCGCAAAGCTGGCGCTGCGCACCCAGCAGGTGGTGGCGTACGAATCCGGAATCGCCAGCACGGTCGACCCGCTGGCCGGCAGCTACTATGTCGAAGCCCTGACCGACGAGATCGAGAAGCGCGCGACCGCGCTGATCGAGAAGGTCGACCAGCTCGGTGGCGCCGAGAAGGCGATTGCGGCCGGGTTCTTCCAGGAAGAGATCGCCCGCAGCGCTTACGAGCAGCAGCTGCGGGTCGAAGCTGGCGAGACGGTGATCGTCGGAGTCAATCGCTTTACGGACGACTCACCACCAATGTCGATTCCCGCTCCGGATTACTCGACGCTGGAAAAGCTTCAGGTCGGCAGCGTGAAGGCCCTCCGCCAGAAGCGCAACGCCGACGCGACGACTCGCGCCATCGACGCGCTTCGCCAGGCGTCGTCAGCCAGCCGGCGGGAGCAGCATTTGATGCCGCTCATAATCGACGCTGTTCGCGCTCGCGCCACCGTCGGGGAAATCTCCGCCACTCTCGCCACAAATTGGGGGGCGTACAACCCCGCATCGTAACGGAGACGCCGCGCGTGCTTGAGCACGCATCCGCGGCAAACTAGCTTTCCATGCGGCTCACGCCTCTCCCCGACAGACCATGCCCACATACGAGTTTCGTTGCCCGAAGGGCCACGAGTTCGAAAAATTCTATCGCTCCATCAGCGGAGCGCCGCACCAGCTCGCGTGTCCAACGTGCGGGCTGCTGGCCGAGCGACAGATGTCGGGCGGGGCGGGCCTCGTGTTCAAGGGATCCGGCTTTTACATCACCGACTACGGCAAGGACGGCAAGAAGTCCCAGACGCCCCGCCCAGAGGGAGCGGGCAGCGGTGAGTCTGGCGCAGCAAAGCCCGACGCCGCCGCATCCACGCCCCCGGCGGAGTCCAAGCCCTCGACCGAATCAAAGCCGACGGAGCCCGCGAAGGCGCCGCGGTCCGAAGCCAGGAAATCCTCGGGCAAGGACAAAAGCGGAGAATGAAAGCCGCCGATCAGATTCGCGCCGAGTTGGTTCGGGCGGCGCGTACCCTCGGCGCGCCCGGCGACGTCGACCCGCTGCTCGAGCGTCCTCGCGACCCGTCGCACGGTGACTGGGCGACCAACGTGGCGATGGTGCTCGCCAGGCCGCTGAGAGCCAAGCCGCGAGAGATCGCCGAGCGTTTGCGTGAAGCGATGAATCTCGGCGACGCCGGCGTGTCGAAGATCGACATCGCGGGCCCCGGCTTCATGAATTTCTGGATCGATGCCGCACGCATCGCATCCGGTCTCGGCGACGTTCTCGCCGCCAACGAGAGCTACGGCCGCAGCGCGGTGGGCGGCGGAAG
>DASXGU010000279.1:0-5989 GCA_036488915.1 Gemmatimonadaceae bacterium
AAGGACCTTCTCTTCGTCAACGCCTCGCAGGTGGTGACCTGCGCCGGCCCGGCGCGCGCGCGCAAGGGAGGCGAGATGGGGGACGCCGGCATCCTCCGCAACACCGCCGTCGGAGTGAGGGGGAAGCGGATCGCGATGATCGGCGCCGCCGGAGATCTGCGTAACGCATTCGCCGACACCGAGGTTGTCGATTGCCGCGGCGGCGTACTCACGCCAGGGCTGGTCGATTCACACACCCATGCCGTTTTCGGTAAGCCGCGATTCGAGGAGCACGAGATGCGCGCCGCGGGCCACGACTACATGGAGATTGCCAGGCGCGGTGGCGGGATCCACGCCTCCGTGCGCGATTTCCGGGAGCGAAGCGAAGACGAACTCTTCGATCTCGCGGTCGAAAGAATCGGCGCGCTCGCGTCTTACGGAACGACCACGCTGGAGATCAAGAGCGGCTATGGTCTGTCCATTGACGATGAGCTCAAAGCGCTCCGCGTCATCGGTCGCGTCGCCGAGCGGTTGCCGCTCCGAATCGTGCCGACATGGCTCGGCGCCCACGAGATTCCCCACGAGTACAGAACCAGCGACGCCTCGCGCCGGGAGTTCATCGATCTGCTCGTCGACGACATGCTTCCAAAGGTCGTGTCGCAGGGGATTGCCCGCTTCGCCGACGTCTTCTGCGAGCCCGGCGTGTTCACCCTCGACGAGACGCGCCGCATCCTGGGTGCCTCGCGCCATGCGGGTCTCGGGTTGAAGATCCACGCCGACGAGCTGAAGCCGTGCGGAGGTGCAGAGCTGGCGGCGTCGACGGATGCCGTCTCGGCGGACCACCTCGCCGCGATCTCCGATCAGGGCATCGAGGCGCTCGCCCGGTCCAACACCGTGGCCACGCTGCTCCCCGGAACGATGCTCTTTCTGGGCGGGAAGAAGCAGGCGCCCGCCCGGACGCTTATCGATGCGGGGGCGGCGGTTGCTCTAGCCACCGACTTCAACCCGGGAACTTCGCCAACGGTAAACTTCCCGCTGATGTTGACCCTTGGCATCAGCGAGCTAAGGATGAGCCTCGCGGAATCGCTGGTCGCCGCGACCGTAAACGGGGCCGCAGCGGTCTCACTGGCCGCCGAAACAGGGCAAATAGCGCCGGGGTTTGCGGCTGATCTGGCTCTCTTCGCCATCGCCGATGTAAGGGAGTTGCCCTACTGGTATGGCGCACGTCTTTGTGTCGGGTCGTGGAGGGCCGGCGCGCCTTGTCACCCTTACGAAAACCTAGGTAAGTTGAACGCTCGTCTCCCGGAGGTCTTGCCCGCCGGGTGAAGCATCTACTCGGCCGCCCCTGAATGTCCAACGTCGACAAGCTGAAAAAAAAAGCTGCCGAATTTGAGCAGAAGAAACAGTTTGACCGCGCGCTCGAGGTCTATCTGCAGATCATCGAGCAGACCGGAGGTCAGGAAGACCGCGACGTAACGGTCTACAACCGGGTGGGCGACCTCTATCTGCGGCTCAACAAGACCGATCAGGCCGTCAACTACTACGAGCAGGCCGTCGATCTCTATACCGAGGGCGGCTACCTCAACAACGCCATTGCCCTCTGCAACAAGATCCTGCGCCACGCCCCGCAGCGGCATCAGATCTACTACAAGCTGGGCAAAATCTCGGCGAAGAAGGGCTTTAACAGCGACGCCAAGAAGAACTTCCTCGAATACGCCGACCGCATGCACCGGTCGGGCAAGGACACGGACGCCTTCAAGGCGCTGCAGGAGTTTGCCGACCTCTGCCCTGGACAGGACGACATCCGGCTGATGCTCGCCGACCAGCTCGCCAAGGCCGGGAAAAACGCTGAGGCCATCGAGCAGCTCCAGATACTGCACGAATCCCTCGATGCCGAGGGCCGCACGGCGGAAGCGGACGCGACCGTCCAGCGCATGCGGAGCCTGGATCCGACCGTCGAGCCACGGCGCTCGAAGACTCCGGTGAAGAGCGATTCCGGCGGACTGGTCTTCCTCGACGTCGGTGGGTCACCTGCCAAGCCGATGCCCAAGATCCAGGGACTCGAGCGCACGTCGATGGCGCCCGAGGCGCCACGCCGGGCGGCTACTCCTCCGCGCCGTCCTGCCACGCCGCCACACGTCCAGCCGGCTCCGGAAATCGACCAGCTCGCCGAGCTGGAGCCGCTTCCGGACTTCGAGGCCACGACCCCGGAGTCTGCGCCAACCCTCGAGATCGACTCGAGCACAATCCCTGGCCTCGAGCCCACCGCCTCGGGGCACGACATGCACGCCGCTTCTACCCTGGGCGAGATCGAGCCGGCGTTCGATCTGTCGATGGCCGACGTCGACATCTCGCCCCTCGAAGGCTTGGAATCGGCGGCCGATCCGGAGACGTTCGTGATCGACCCCGAGGCGCCGCCGATCGACTCCGGAGTGGAGGGACTGATTTCATCGGAGTCAGGCCTGATGGGAAGCGACCCGGGCGTTCACGAGCCCGGATTGGGCGAGCCGCTGGCTACGGATGATCCGCTCGCGGGTTTGAGCATTCTCGAAGACGACCGCCTGTTCGTGCACGACGCTGAGACGGCAGCACCCACGCTGGCCGCCGAGGAGACGACGTCCGGGGCAGAGGACGCCCCCGCAGCCGACTCGATCGAGCTCGACACCGCGCACCACGGTCACGCTGAAGAGGTAGAAGCATCCGCGCCGGTTGCGAGGAGCTCACGTCCCGCACCGGCGCGCGAAGAAGAAGAGCCCGAAGATGAAGTCGAGGAGGAAGACGCCGAGGTCGAGGCGCCCGAGGAATCCGAGCCCGACGCAACAGTGTCTCGCGCGGAGGAAGAAGAGCAGGAGGAAGCGGAGGAAGAGCCTCAGCGGCCGGCGACTCCACCCAGGCCCAAGCTCGTGGAGCGTTCGAGACCCAAATCGGGTGAGCAGGCACGCAGCAAGCCCCCGGAGCCGTCCCGGCCGAAGCTCGAACCCCTGCGAATGACGCGTCCGAAGCCGAAGAAGGAGAAAACTCCGCAACGCCAGGAACCCGCCGCACAACAGCGCCAGCCCGTCAATCCTTTCCTGCGCGCGCGGAACAACAAAAAGCCGTCGCCCAAGGCACCGCCCCGCGTCGCCACACCGCCGACCGAAGTTCCGCGCGCCGCCACGCCCAAGGAAAACCAGCCGCAGCGCTCGGACGACCACTTTGTCGATCTGGGCGACTGGCTCCGCGAGGAACGTGGTCCGCGCTCGACGCGCATGGTGGCGCAGGAAGATCACAACCGCGGCGAAGGCGAACAGGCCGATTTCACCGACATGCTCGAGAAGTTCAAGGCCGGCGTGGCCGCCAACGTCGATGACGAGGATTTCGACAGCCACTACGATCTCGGCGTCGCCTACAAGGAGATGGGTCTCATCGACGAGGCGATCTTCGAGTTCCAGAAGGCGCTGCGTGGCGCGACCCAGCGCATCCGCGCCTACGAGGCGCTCGGCCAGTGCTTCATCGATCGCAACGAGTTCGATGTCGCCGTCACCGTGCTCGGACGCGCGCTCCGCGAGCCCGGGATGGAGGATGAGGATCTGATCGGCGTCCTCTATCTGCTCGGTTTTGCGTCAGAGGGAAGCAAGAAGCCGCGCGATGCTGCTGCATACTATCAGAGGGTGTTCGCCATCGACATCGATTTCCGCGACGTCAGCAAACGCCTCAAGCAGATGACGAAGGCTGCCTCGAAGTGAGATCGGCGGCCGCTGAGGGTGGCGAGCGTCTAAACGTGGCCGCGCGGAGCGGCATGACGCTGACGGAGATCCAGCAGCCGGTGCGCGACAAGCTCGACGCCGTGCTCCAGACGATGGCCAGAATCGTCTCCAGCGACATGCCGCTCGTCGGCCAGGTCAGCGCCCATTTGCTGGCCATGCGTGGCAAGATGTTCCGCCCGACGCTGCTCCTCCTCGCAAACGAGGTCGATGAAGCGCCGAAGGAGAAGGCAATAACTCTTGCCGCATCGCTGGAGCTCATACATCTCGCCACGCTCGTCCACGACGACGCTGTCGACCACTCGGCGCTGCGACGCGGCATGCCCACGGTGAACGCGCTGTTCAGCCATCAGATCTCGGTGATCATGGGGGACTTTCTCTATTCGACCGCGCTCACCCACCTGGTCGGACTCGGCGACCTGGAGGCGCTGCAGGCGCTGACGCGCGCGTCGACGGAGATGACCCTCGGCGAGATGCGGCAGCTGGCGGTGACCGATCCGCTGGCGTTCATGGAGGCGGAGTACTACGCGCTGATTCGCTCCAAGACGGCATCGCTGATGCGCACCGCCTGTGAGCTCGGCGCTCTGTCTGGCGCGCGGCGGTACTCCGAGCCGCTCGGAGATTTCGGCGAGAACCTCGGCATGGCGTTCCAGATCGCCGACGATCTGCTCGACTATCGGGAGCGGATGGAGACGACCGGCAAGCCGTCCGGACTGGATTTGCGCGAGCACAAGGTGACGCTCCCCCTCATCTACGCGCTGCGGGACATGCCACCGGCGTCACGCCGGCAGGTTGAGCGGCTGTTCGCGAGCGAGAGCGTCAGCGATGACGACATCGCGGAAGTCGTGCAGATCGTGGAAGAGAGCGGCGGATTCGAGTACGCGCGCGGGCGCGGTGAGGAATTCGCCGAGAAGGCGCACGACGCTCTGTCGGAGCTGCCGGACACGCTGGCGCGGCGATCCCTGAGCGCCTCAATTTCCTACGTCATGGAGAGACATTCGTAATGCCACCACCACCGCGGGGTCACAACAGGCGCGGCATCATGTTCAACGCGCTGGTCCTTGCCGCCGGATTCGTGACCGGCGGACTCCTGACCCAGGTTGGCCGCAGGTTCCTGCCGCCCGGCGCGGCCAAGGAATTCTTTACGACCGGCGTAACCCCCGCCATCGGGCCGCTGCCCGTGGATTTGATTATACTCAAGTTCGCATTGGGCCCGATCGCGCTGGATGTGTCACTTCTGAGTCTCTTGGGTGTATTGGTGGCGTACCTCATCGCACGTTCGCTCTTCTAGGAGTTTTCCATGTTTGGCAATCTGGGATTTCCCGAGCTGTTGATCATCATGGTCGTGATTCTGCTTCTGTTCGGCGCGAAGCGGATCCCCGAGATCGCCGGCTCGATGGGGAAAGGGATCAGGGAATTCAAGAAGAACATCAACGACGCCACGCGCGAAGTCACCGCCGAGTCGCGGCCGTCGCTGGAGGACACCCAGTCGAGGTTGACGTCGGCTGAGATCGAGAGGAGAAGGCAGGTGGATGAGGAAGAGAGGCCGGCTCCGAAGAGGCTGCTCTAGCTTCTGCCGACTGAACGGTTAACCGCGAAACGCGAACTGAATGGTTAACCGCGAAACGCGAACTGAACGGGTGCGCCCTCAGTAGCATAGCTCCAAGCTGGCCCTCAACGTCCATCGGATTGCGGGACGCATCCGTGGCTCGGACAACGCGCCGCTGCGCAGTCAAATGATGCGTGCGGCGTTTTCCATTCCCACCAACATCGTCGAAGGAACGGGCACGCTCAGCGGAAAGGAATTCGCTCGCTTCCTGACTATCGCGCTGAAGTCGACCTCCGAGCTCGAGTACCTTTGATGGTGGCGCGCGACGGCGGAATAGTTATGCCGGGCGATTTTATTTCGCTTTCCTCTCAGACAGTAGAAGTCAGGAAAATGCTCCACGGCCTACGAACACGAGTCGTCGCCAGCACGGACGCCAAACAGCGCGTCCCGACGTCCTGAACTATCGACTGGCCACTAACCTACTGACCTCTCGCACCCGTTCTTTTCGCAGTTCGGCCTTACCCGAAGCCAGAAGCTTACTCGAGCCCGTCAACGAACCCGACCCGCCAGCTCGAATAAACCGGCACCCACCCCAGCTCCCGCCTGGCCTTGGCATTCGACCCTCCCCTCACCTGGGTCATCATGGCGACCCCAGCTTTGCCCACGAGCAGCTCGCCGAGCCAGTGCGGGATCCGGTAGGGCGGCTTGGCCCCGATCG
>DASXGU010000025.1:0-5386 GCA_036488915.1 Gemmatimonadaceae bacterium
CGAACAGCATCTTTCTAACCTGGATGGTTTCGGTTGCCAGGGTCGTGAACACGTCGGGCTGCATCAGCTTGAAGTCCCTGGCCAGCAGGAGATGGTACTCGAGCTCGCTGGCCGAGTTGAGTGCGATGCGAATGTATCGACTGAATTCGCGGGCCCCTCGCTGACCGACGCCTTCGACGAGATTCGCCGGAATCGACATCGCCGCGCGAAGTATCTGGCTCCGAAGCGACGCATAGTCCGCTCCACGAATTTTCTTTACCGCGCTGTGAACATTCAAAACCAGCGCGTGGCTCAAGCGCCAGACCTCCAGCTTCCGAAAATCGCTCATGGCGTAAGCTCGCCCGCGCCATTCGCCCCACGCCCATCGTTTCGCCCCGCCCCGCGCGTTTGCTCCCCCTACGCTGCCCGAGTCTTCGCAACGTAGTTACCGGTTCCCCCTAACCGTGCTACCCCCACCCCTTACCGCGTTACGGTTGGACTCGCGTACCGACAGCCGTCAGTCCTCAGTCCTCAGTCCTCAACCCACCGGCACCAGGGAACCGTGCCACCCCCACCCTTACCGCGTTACGGTTGAATACGAGTAGAGCCCCAGGCCCGGGAATAAAACCGGCCGGGTCTCGGTCTAGAGTTCGTGAGCGCAAGAGCGCTCGACTTCCAGGACGCAACATGGGACGACACAATGACCGCGACGACGCCCAGTTCGACGACGAGACCAACACTCGCCCGACCGGCTCGAACTACATCTCCGACGACCACAGCGAAGACGGCATCGATCGCCGCGGTTTTCTGCGCTGTATGGCGTGGGCGGGAACCGCGACCGCGTGGGGACTCGCGGGCGGAATCCCGACTTCGTTCGCGCTCAACCGCATTCCCTTTCTGACCGACTCGCAAAAGAAAAGCATCTTCTTTGCGCAGGTCAGCGATAGTCACATCGGCTTCAGCAAGGAAGCCAACAAGGACGTCACGGCCACGCTTCAGGAAGCCGTCGCCAAGCTGAACGCGCTGCCGCAGCGCCCGGCGCTGGTGCTCCACACCGGCGACATCACCCAGCTCGCCAAGTCGGACGAGTTCGATACCGCCAATGAAGTGCTCAAGGGCGTCAAAACCGACCGGATCTTTTACGTCCCCGGCGAGCACGACGTCGCCGGCGACAACGGCGCGTCGTACCTGGCGCGCTACGGCAAGAATACCAAGGGCGGTGGCTGGTACAGCTTCGATCACTCCGGCGTCCACTTCGTCGGCCTGGTCAACGTTCTCAACCTCAAGGCCGGCGGGCTCGGCTCACTCGGAGCGGAGCAGATCGACTGGCTGCGCCGCGACGTCAGCGGCCTCTCGAACAGCACCCCGATCGTCCTCTTCGCGCACGTTCCCCTTTGGACGGTCTATCCGGAGTGGGGCTGGGGAACGGACGATTCGGAGCAGGCGCTCTCTCTATTGAAGCGGTTCGGATCCGTGACCGTGCTTAACGGTCACATCCATCAGATCATGCAGAAGGTGGAGGGCAACATCTCCTTCCACACCGCGATGTCGACGGCGTTTCCGCAGCCGACGCCCGGCACGGCGCCGGCGCCGGGACCCCTGAAGGTCGAGCCCGAGAAACTCAAGAGCGTGCTCGGCATCACCGACGTCACCTTCATCCCCGGACGCGGCACGCTGGCGGTCGTCGACGCGACGCTGTCGGGATTGCCGCCAGCCTTCGAGGCGGCCTCGCGAGAAGCGATGATGAAACGGCAGACAAACAGAAAGAGCCTGGCGCTCGGCCCCAACCAGATAGGGATCGACAATTTCAGGTTCGCGCCGACCCCCCTCACCGTCAAAGCGGGAACCAGAGTCACCTGGATCAACAATGATGACGTCCCGCACCTGATCGTGAACATCCAGAACAGGTTCAGGCAGTCCCCGGTCCTGGACAGCGACCAGCGCTTCGCCGTCACTCTTACCAAGCCAGGTGCCTATGACTATTTCTGTTCCTTGCACCCGATGATGCAGGGCAAGATCATCGTTACGTAACGTGCTCAGGACGAAAATGGCCGAGCAGCAGGTCGGGGGATTCGAGGAGCTGGTGCTGTCGCATCTCGACGATGCCTACACTCTCGCTCGATATCTGCTGCACGACGAGCACGATGCCCAGGATGCGGTGCAGGACGCATCGCTGCGCGCGTTCCGGCATTTCGGCGGATTCCGCCATGGGGACGCGCGGTCCTGGTTTCTGGCGATCGTCCGCAACTGCTGCTACGACTTCCACAAGGCGCGTCGCATGGATCGGTCTTCGGTTCCGTTCAGCGACGACACACTGGAGGAGCTGCCCGATCCCCATGCGGCCGACGAGCTGGTGCTGGAGGGCTCGGAGAGCGACCGCGTTCGGGCGGCGGTCGATGCGCTGCCCGCCGAATTGCGCGAGGTAATAGTGCTCCGTGAATTGAGCGAGCTGTCGTACCGCGAGATCAGCGATGTTGTTGGAGTGCCGATGGGAACCGTGATGTCGCGCATCTCGCGCGCGCGGGTGCGACTGGGCGCGATGCTCGGCGCCGACTCGAGAAAGGCGGGCTGAGATGACATGCGAACAGTGCATCGAGAGCATCGGACCCTACTTCGACGGGGAACTGTCGGCAGAGGAGCGCGCGCAGGTCGAGGAGCATCTGCGCGACTGCCCGGAGTGCACGGCGGCGCACCGGCAGCTGACCGAGACTTCTTCGCGGCTGAGGGCTGGTCTGGTGCGCTATGAAGCACCCGACGTTCTCAGAGCGCGCATCCGCTCCAGCCTCGGCGAGCCGGCGCGCGATGCGGGTCCGCGGCTCGTGCCATTGGCATCGCGCTCCCGTCTCGCCTGGACGCGGACGATCGCCGCCGCCGCGGTGGTGGCGGTTCTGAGCAGCGGCCTGACTTTCGTCACTATGCGCGGACGCGCGCCGGCGAGCTCATTGCAGCAGGAAGTCCTGTCCAGTCACATCCGCTCGCTGATGCCCGGGCATCTGACCGATGTCGAATCCAACGATCAGCACAATGTGAAACCGTGGTTCAACGGCCGGGTCAACGCATCCCCAGACGTACCGCGGCTCGATTCGCTCGGCTTTCCGCTGGTTGGCGGCCGGCTGGACTACATCGATGGGCACAACGTGGCGACGGTGGTCTACACGCGTCGGCAGCACGTGATCAACGTCTTCTCCTGGCCCGCGGCCGGTGATGATCTGGCGCCTGTGGCGTCGAGCGCGAACGGTTATCATTTCATCCGGTCGCGGCGCAACGGAATGGAGTCCTGGATCGTCTCGGATCTGAACCCCGCTGAGCTGGAAAGTTTTTCCAGGATGCTGGCGCGCTAATCTCGGCGTAGGGATCGCGTTGGTATCCGGCCGGCCGGCATCATCGCACCAACCCGAGTCCCACAAATCGCCATGAATCTTTGCCAGCGCGCGGCGGTGAGCTGCGCCCTTTTTCTTGTAGTCGCGGGGAGCCTCCGCGCCCAGATCGTCGAGCGCCCGGTTCCATTCGACAGCGCCGGCAGGGTGACGGTGATGACGCCGTACATCGCCCAGCGCGCCGCGCTGGCATCGCCCTGGTGGCCGGTGTCGGGTGACTTCACCGAGGCCAGGCTCTACACCGTGAACGATTCCAGCTACGTGCTGACGGTGGGGCGGAGGAGCGGGGTCGTGGAGCGCTACACTCTGAGCTCCGCAGATCGCGAAGCCATTCGCGCCATCGTCTCGAGGCTCTCGCCCGAGGTCATCGCTGCTCGCAATGACGCGCGAAATTCCTTCATAAAGAATCAGACGGTGCTCGGGCTGATCGCCTACGCACCAGCGTTTGCCGGCGCCATCGCCGACAACGGGGCCGGCGCCACGGCGGGGTATCTGGTCGTGGCGGGCGGGACTTTCTTCGCTGCCTCGGAGATCTCGCGCCGCACTTTCATCTCCCGGGCGCAGAGCGATCTCTCCTTCAACATGGGGCACAATGGCGCCCTCGCCGGGTGGGGGCTGATGTACGCCGTGAAGGCCACCGGCCGCGCGCAATCTGCCGGCGCCGTCGTCGGTGGGTTGGCCGGAGCCGGCCTGGGTTTGGCCTTCGCCCGCAACATGACCGAGGCCGACGCAGTCGGTCTGTCATTCGGTGGTGACGTCGGTGCGCTGATCGGCTATGGCACCGCCGAAGCGATCAGAGGGCCCGACGTCTGCAAGACTTCGAGTTCCACCGGATTCATCACGTGCGACCGCGGCATCTCCAGCCAGGCCGAAGTGCTGATGGTGCTTGGATCGGGGATCGTCGGCTATCCGCTCGGACTGCTCTATCCCCGCAACGCCCGGTATCGAGTCACTCCCGGCGATATCGAGACCCTGTGGGCGACGGCCGGGCTTGGCATGGGCGTCGCCGGGGCCCTGCTTGGAGACCACAGCGGCGACCGTGCGGTCGCCAGCACATTGACCGCGGGCGGAGTGCTCGGGATCATTGCCGGCGATCGCTTCCTGGTGCAGCGCTACGACCAAAGCCGCACCGACGGCGGGCGGGTGGTGCTGGGAACCGTGGCTGGTGGCTTGATGGGCGGGGGCATCGCGGCTCTGATCAACAGCAAGAATCCCGGACCCCACCTCGTTCTGGGGCTGGCGTCGGCGGGGGCGCTGGCGGGGATAATCGCCACCGAGAGCTATCTCGACCCGGCGCCGGACGCCGGACCGCCGAGATTTCGTGTAACTTTCAATCCGATGTCAATCGGCCTTGTGGCAGCCCGCACACCGGGGAACCACTCCCTGATCAACGTGAGGTTCTAGTGGATACCACGACGACACTCACCTTCGGCGAAAGACTGCAGGACAGCTTCGAGCAGCTCTATCGTTACGTCCCGGCGCTGTTCGGCGCGCTCGTCATTCTCTTCGCCGGCTACCTGCTGGCGAGACTGCTCGAGAAAGGCACCGACCGGTTGATGCGACGCATCCACCTCAACCAGATCCTCGAGCGCGGTGGAGTCATGCAGGCGGTGGAGCGCTCGGGCTCGCGAGTCAACCCGACCCGCGTTGCCGGGAGTCTCGTTTTCTGGTTCGTGATGTTCGCGGTGATGCTCGTCGCGGCCAACGCGCTCGGGCTGCAATCGCTGGCCAACGTTTTCTCCGAGCTGGTGAGCTACATCCCGAGCGTAATCGCGGCGATCGTGATTCTGATCGTCGGTATCGTCCTCGGCAGCTTCGTCGGCGGATTGATCATGGCGTCGGCCGGTGGACTGCACGGCGGACCGACGCTGTCCCGGGTGGGGAAGGGTGGCGTGGTGCTGCTCGCCACCTTCATGGCGCTCCAGGAGCTGGGCGTCGCGACGGAGATCGTCACCACCGCGTTCGCTATTCTGTTCGGCGCGATTGCACTGGCGCTGTCGCTCGCCTTCGGCCTCGGCAACCGCGAGCTG
>DASXGU010000029.1:0-8407 GCA_036488915.1 Gemmatimonadaceae bacterium
CCGACGGTGGCAATTGCAGCGAGCGGAATTCTGCCGCCGCGCCGATCCTTCGCCACCGCCGCCGCCAGCGCGTTCGCATCCATCCTGAGGCCGGCGTCGGTTGGAATTCTGCGCAGCGAGTCGAGGCCAAAGCCCAGCGTCATCACCGCTTTGTCGACGCTGGAGTGGGCTTCATCGGAGCAATAAAAGACCATCTTTGGCAAATCGGAGCGGCCGGCCAGGCCCTCTTCTCGAATGCGGAGCTCCGGATGCAGCTCGCGCGCAGCAGCCAGCGCGTACAAAACGTTGGACGAGGCCGTGTCGGCGATTATTCCGACGAATCCTTCAGGCAGTCCCAGCATCTGCCGAAGCCAGTCCAGCGTGAGCAGCTCCAGCTCGGTTGCCGCGGGACTGGTTCGCCACAGCATTGCGTTGACGTTGAGAGCGGCGGTCAACGCCTCGCCCAGGATGCCCGCGCCCGTCGACGAGTTCGCGAAGTAGGCCATGAACGCCGGGTGATTCCAGTGGGTCGTCGCCGGAACGATCAGACCCCGAAAATCCTCCAGGATCTTCTCCATTGGCTCCCCCCTTTCAGGGGGAGTCTCCGGAATTGCGTCGCGCGTCTCGCCCGGCCGTACCGCCGGCAGCACCGGCCACTTTTCCGGAGCTTCGAGGTATTCCGCGATCCAATCGATCACCGCATGGCCGTGTCGGCGGAATTCGTCAGCCGACATGTCGGTCGCCGGCTTTTCCGGACGCGGCTTTGAAGGCGAATTCATCGCGTCTAATATAGAGTTCCGGGCAGCGCGGCCGCCGCGATCGATGTCTCGCGCCTGGACGGCGCGGGAATCAGATTCAATCATTCGCACACCATCACTACGACAGGCAACGATGACGTCTGCAGCATTCGCCGCCTTTGGTAAGAAAGCGGTCGCGCATCTGAAAAAAGTCGATCCGGTTCTCGGCAAGGTTATCGACCATGTGGGGACCTACAAAGGCTGGCCGAACACCAACGGGACCCACTTCGATGCGGTCTGCAGGTCCATCGTTTTTCAACAGCTGTCGGGAAAAGCCGCCGGCACGATTCACGGTCGCTTCCAGGGCCTTTACGGCGGCCGCACGCCAAAGCCCGAAGAGCTGGCCAACACTCCAGACGAGCATCTGCGGGGCGTGGGACTATCGCGGCAGAAGTCGGCCTACCTGAAGGACCTCGGCAGCAGGGTCGCCGGCGGCACTTTGCCGATCGAGACGCTCCACGAGCTGACCGATGCCGAGGTCATTGCCGCCCTGACCCAGGTGAAGGGAATCGGGCGGTGGACCGCCCAGATGTTCATGATGTTCAGGCTCGGGCGGCCCAACGTGCTTCCCGACCTCGACCTCGGCGTGCAGAAGGCAATTCAGAAGGCGTACAGATTGCGTAAGCTTCCGACGCCGGAGAGAGTGTTGAAGATCGGCGCGAAGTGGGCTCCTTACCGCACCGTCGCCTCGTGGTACCTCTGGCGCTCGCTGGACGCACCCACACCGGTTCCCCGCTCGGGAGATTGACTCGTTGCACCGTTTTCCTCACACGCGGACCAGCTCGCTTCGCGCGGGCTGTCCGACCGAATCGCACACCTCAGTCTGGCGCTGATGTCTACTGTTCACGCTGAGCTCGAGACTTCGGATTCGCGCGCCTACAGCGGCGCGCTGGCGAAATGCCGTGATTTGCTGGCGGCGCTTTTCGGCGAGCCGCCAGAGCGCTCGTTCGACGTGAAATTCTGGGATGGATCGGTGGATCACGGCGGGAATTCACAGCCGCCATTTACCCTGGTGCTCAACCGTCCTGCCGCGCTCCGGCGCATGCTGCTGCCGCCGAACGAGATGTCGATCGTCGAATCGTATCTGAGCGGCGACGTAGAAATCGAGGGCAGCATGGAAGCGGCGTCGAACCTCGCCGACATGATCGGGGATCGCCTTCATTCACCGGCCAAGGTTGCCAGGCTGATCGCCCTCGTTCTCCAGCTGCCAGGCAAGGCCGCCGACGATCTGGCCGATGCGCGCTTCCCGGAGCGCGCGCGCAAGCTCGGCGAGCGGCACACACCGGTTCGCGACGCCGCGGCCATCCAGTTCCATTACGACGTCGGCAACAGCTTCTACAAGCTGTGGCTGGACAAGCGCATGGTTTATTCGTGCGCGTACTTCCGCTCACCCACGGACACACTCGATGACGCGCAGGAGGCCAAGCTCGATCTGATCTGCCGTAAGCTCAGACTGAAGCCCGGCGAGCGTCTGCTCGACATTGGCTGCGGGTGGGGTGGACTGATCATGCACGCCGCGAAGAACTATGGCGTCGATGCCACCGGAATCACGCTGAGCGAGAATCAGGCGAAGCTGGCGAAGGAGCGAATCGAGGAGGCGGGTCTCGCCGACAGATGCAGAGTGGCGATCCGCGACTACCGCACCCTCACAAACGGCGACGGCTACGACAAGATCGCCAGCGTCGGCATGATCGAGCACGTCGGGCTCAGTCATTTGCCCGTGTACTTTCAGTCGGCGTTTCGCGCGCTCAAGCCGGCCGGGCTATTCCTCAACCATGGAATCATCAGCCTGCGCGAGGCCAGGCCGAGATCTGTGGGTGAAAGAATCTTCAAGAAGCTGTGGAAGGCCGACGCATTCATCGATACGTACGTCTTCCCCGACGGTAAGCTCACCGCCATTCACGACGTCGTCGCCGCCGCCGAGGGCGCGGGGTTCGAGGTGCGCGACATGGAAAGCCTGCGCGAGCATTACGCGATGACCTTGCGTCACTGGGTGACGTCGCTCGAGGAAAAGAGCCGCGATGCGATGGCGCTCGTCGGTCAGCACACCTTCCGGGTGTGGAGACTCTACATGGCGGCGTCAGCGAATGCTTTTGCGACGGCGGGCATCAACATCATTCAGACTCTGCTCGCGAAGCCCGATGCGAACGGACATTCCAACATTCCGCTCACCCGCGACGACATCTACGCCGATGTCTGATTCATTCGACGCGCCACGATGGTAGATTGAGTCTGACAATTCGCGCCGGAGAGCAGGATGGCAGTAAAAGTCGCAATCAAGCCCGACCGCAGGTATCTACTGGACAGAACCGGTGCATTCCGGCCCATTGAAAATCTCAGCATTACCGCAGCGACCCCGGTATATCCGGCTGTGCTGCATAAAACACGTCGTACGATGATCCTTGCCGACGACCACACCCATTCGGTCGTGGCGCTGGACAAGGATATGCTGGTGTCGCGCAACGCCGAGCTGTGCGCGGTGCTGATCGCCTACAACGAGCCGACCCCAGACACGTGGAAAGCGCTCGAGGAGCACATGGAAGGTGAGCGCTCGATAGCCGAGAGCGCCCGTGAGGCGAAGGGTAAGGCCCTCCTCGAGCGGAAGAAAAGGGCGTCAGAAAATCGCTAGCTGATGCGGGTCGGACGGCGTAGCCTTGTTCTTCTGGCGTTCGGAGGCGCGCTCGCAAGCTGCGCCTCGCCTCCTCCCCCGCCACCGCCGCCGCCCAAGCCGGTCGTAATCGCCGCGCCGACGGACACCGCCAGGGTCCCGTTGATCGATCTGCTGGCGAACACCTACTACGGTCATACGGGCGGTCTCTACCCCGGTGGGATAAACTTTCCCCCGCCCGCCCATGATTCCGCGGCGAAGGTGCGACGCAACGCGATCAAGCCGCTCGACGTCAACGGAGACGAGAGCCCGTTCGGAAAATTCGTGCTGCTGTCCATCGGTGGATCCGGCACGACCCGGGAATGGTGCTCGGCGGGCTCCGGTCCGCCGTGCGCTGCCTGGACCTTCATGGGCCGCGCGGCAGCAGATCCCTCGGTGAATCACTACACGATGGTGATAGTGAACGGCGCGGCCGACAGCCTCGATGCGCCGAGCTGGACATCGCCGACTTCGGCGAGTTATGACCGAATCAAGGTCGGACGGCTGGCGCCACTGGGCCTGAGCGAAAACCAGGTCCAGGCTGCATGGGTGGATCTTGCCGATCGGAAACCCGGGGTGTCGCTTCCGTCGGATAGCGCCGATGCCAACACGCTGCTGGCGAACCTCGGGGCGGTGGTCCGGGCACTTCACGCGCGGTACCCGAATCTGCGAATCGCATTTCTGTCGAGCCGGATTTACGGGGGATATGCGACCATCGATCTGAATCCCGAGCCGTACGCGTACGAGAGCGGCTTTTCGGTAAAATGGCTGATCGAGTCGCAGATCAACGAAATGCGCGGGCAGCCGGCGAACACGCGCGCGGGAACTCTCGACTACGCGAAAAAGGCGGCGCCCCTGATCTTGTGGGGTCCGTACCTTTGGGCGGCCGGTACAACGCCGCGCTCGGACGGAATGGTCTGGCTGCAAACCGACTTCGAGTCGGACGGGACTCATCCCTCGCAGGCCGGAGCAGCAAAGGTGGCCGAGAAACTGCTCGACTTCTTCAAGAACTCGCCTTACACACGCTGCTGGTTCGTGACCAGCGGTTATTGCCTGTAGAATCCGCACAAAAGCACAGAGGTCCGACATGCCGCTCGCAACAATGGAAGATCTTCCCGACAGCTCACGAGTGTGGGTATTCGGGGCCGATCGTGATCTCGACAAAGGCGCGACCGATCTGCTTCTGCGTGATGCTGACCAGTTTCTGTCTCAGTGGCACGCGCACGGCTCGCCACTGACCGCCGCGCGCGACTGGCGCGATAGCCGATTCCTCACCATTGCGGTGGATCAATCGACCGCCGGCGCGTCGGGATGCTCGATCGATGGCCTCTATCGCTCGCTCAAGGCGCTCGAGTCGCGCCTCGGAGCGAGCCTAGTGACGAGCGGTCTCGTTTTCTACCGGGACGCCGACGGCCGCGTGCAGTCGATCGATCGCGAAGGATTTGCATCGCTCGGTGCCCAGGGAACGATTCCTCCGACGACCCGCGTGTTCGATCCGACCGTGACGACACTCGGCGAGTGGCGGGCGCGATTCGAGCTCAACGCCCAGGATTCCTGGCACTCGAAGCTGTTGGGCAGAAAGCAGCCGGCGTGAAGACTCACACCAGCTATCTGACCTTCAACACCAAGAAGCGTCAGGAGATCATCGACATCACCGACGAAGTGGAGAAATGTCGCGCCAGCGCCGGCATCGA
Source organism: Gemmatimonadaceae bacterium (assembly GCA_036488915.1). Taxonomy (GTDB): domain Bacteria; phylum Gemmatimonadota; class Gemmatimonadetes; order Gemmatimonadales; family Gemmatimonadaceae; genus UBA4720. The sequence continues at coordinate 5,118 of DASXGU010000029.1, forward strand.
CGAAGGATTCGTGCTGGTCTCGGCGATGCACATCTCGGCGTCGGTGTTCGTCAACGATCACGAGCCAGGGTTATGGAAGGACATCCTCGACTGGCTGGAGCAGCGAGTCGCGCCATGGTCGCCCGACGAGTATCGCCACAACAGCGGGACAGGAGAGGACAACGCCGCCGCGCACCTCCGATCCATGACGATCGGCCACGAAGTGATGGTGCCGGTGACGAACGGCAAGCTCGACTTCGGTCCCTGGCAGCGCGTGTTTTATGGTGAGTGGGACGGTCAGCGCCCCAAGCGGGTGCTACTCAAGGCGATGGGGGAGTAGTCTCCGCATTCTGAACGGCTTCTTCGGCGCCGATGAATCCGATGCGGCTGTGGGTCCCGTCGCAGAACGGCTTCACGACCGAGCCGCCGCAGCGGCAGAGCGAAATCCAGGTCTTGCCGTCGGGAGCGACCTTGCGCCTGTTGTCAGGAACCGGCACCGGCTTTCCCTCGTGATCGACCAGCACCACATCGCCGTACACTCTGTACGGCCCGTTTTTTCGAATCTCGATCGTTACTTCCGACATTAATTCTCCGCTAGTCGTTGGCCGCCGGACCGCGAGCAGTGATATCTATCTGGCGAATCGCGCCGACGTGATAGGCGAGATGAACTATACTGCCGACAACGACGTTGAGCTCCGACTGGCTCAGCTCGCGCGTCTTGTCGAGCGACTCCAGCCAGCGATGGGCTTCAGCCGAGAGATCATCGCGGAGCTGCTTCCACTGGGCGGCGCTGACGCGGGTATGCCGCCAGCTCGTGCTCCAGTCCGCATCGGTGAATGGATTCTCGCCGGTGCTCCATCGATTCATCAGCGAGAGGCCGTAGCGAAGGTGGTCCACGTGCGCGGCGATCGACGATCCCGTCGCGGTAATCGCGGAGGCCGCCGTTGCCGAGAGCTTGTCGAGTGAGCGCAGCAGGCCGGGGTCGCCGCCGTTCAGCGCGTACGACTCCGACTTCGAGGCACCGTCGATCAGCTCAGAGAGAAGCGTCGGCAGGGTACTGCCGAGATCCCGGGTGTTCATGTCATTTCGTCTTTGCAGTGTACACGCGCACGTAATCGACCAGCATCGTCGCCGGGAAGATCGCATCCGATTGCGGGTCGCCATCGAAGTGTCCGCCGACGGCAAGATTGAGAATTACGAAGAACGGCTGATTCAGAACGGAGGGGCCGTATTTCAGAATCGCCTCGCGGGTGACCGCGTAATGCATCACGTCATCGACGTACCACCTGACCGAGAGCGAGTCCCACTCGACGGCGAAGGTGTGGTAGTCGCCGGAAAGATTTCCGCTGACGAGATGGTGTGAGCTGGCGAAGGGAGTGGCGCCGAAATAGCCGGGGCCGTGAAGCGCCGAGCTCGTCGTCGACGGCTGGCTGCCCTTGTTCTCCATGATGTCTATCTCGCCGCAGTCCGGCCACTTGATGGCGGGGCTGCCTTGGCCGAGCATCCAGAACGCCGGCCACAACCCCTGGCCCGACGACAGCTTGATACGCGCTTCGACTCGCCCGGGTGCCGCAAGCATCTTGCCGCGCGTGGTGATCTTCGCTGAAGTGTATCTGCAGGGACCGTAGTAGCACTTTAGCCCGGCGGGAGCGGCTCGAGCGATTATCTGAAGCTGACCCCTGCCGTTGAGCGCGATATTCTGGGTCGAGTCCGCGTAGTACTCCTTCTCATTGTTGCCCCAGCCGCAGATACCGCGCTGGCAGCCGTCCCCGGTGTCGTAGCTCCACCTGGTGGTGTCGATGCGCTGGCCGGCAGGGCCGTCGAATTCGTCGCTCCACACCTGCGCCCATTCGATCGCTCTCGGAGTAGTGGCGATCGACGGGCGCCCGCGCGCACCGCAGGCGACCGCGCATGAGCATGCGAGCAACGGAGCCACGCGTCGGATTCGCGACCTCATCTGTGAGGTCGTCCGGACTTCGCGGCTGAGCTCGACGGACACGAGCTCCCCCGTTCAGCTTTCGAGCAAAAAAACGCTCGCTCATATGTTTCCAAAATGCTATTTTGGACGTCTAACATATAGAGGGAATCATCTCGTCCGGAGCGCACTAGTGCTCTCCGGCCATTGGGCATTCACACGGGCGCAGAGCGCCGTACGTCAGGAGCAGGATTTGAAGCTCACCAGCTACCTCAAACATGGAATCTTCGGCGCTGTCGCGCTAATCCTCGCCGGCGCGCGACTCGTTCCCGGCACAGCCGTGGATCATCCTGTTTTTGGAGCTGCGCCAGTGATGGCGGACCCGATCGTTCCCGCCTCGGCCGCAAAGGCAGCGTCCGCCAGCCTGTTGGAGAAAACGACCTCGGCGGTCCAGGCGTTCGCCGCGGCGGTCCGGCCCCTCAGCCATCCGAAGGCGCTCGAGCTCGCGTTCCACAGCTACTTCACCTACCAGGCTGCGCATCCCGAAGATGTCAAGAAGCCGCTCCTCTACTTCGTCGACTACGGTCTCCCCAGCACCGAGGCGCGCGGATACATCTTCGACATGAGCAATCTGTCGATTCTCGAGGGACCGTTCACCGTAGCGCATGGCCGCGGCTCTTCGGTGACGCAGTACGGCACGCCGACGCGTTTCTCGAATGCGTCCGGAAGCGCGCAAACATCGCTGGGTCTGTACGTCGCCGAGAACACGTACGATTTCAGCGGTCACACCGGTGGCCAGGTCTACAATTCCATCGGTCTTCGGCTAAAGGGCGTCTCCCAGGGCTTCAACGACAACGCGTTCGCCCGCGGTGTGGTCGCGCATGGCGCCCCGTACGTCACACCGAGCCGGGCGGGCCGTAGCGAAGGATGTCCCGCGATGGAACAAGCGCGCGCGGCGCGCGTTCTTCCCGAGCTCGCCAACGGCGGAATGGTTTTTCTCTTCGCGCCGGATCAGCACTGGATGACCGACGATCCCTGGGTCACCGCCGCCGAGTAGTCGCCGCTAGATCTTGATGCCGCTGAGCAGCAGGTCGTGGCCCCACTGATCCTCGAATCCATTCTGCCGTAAGACCGTGGCGATCTGCGCCCAGTGCCTGATGTCGTGCAGAAAAATGTTGGATGCGATCAGATGCTTGCTGGCGGTCACGGTGCCGGCGGTCATCGTCTGGAACGTCAGGACCTCATCCAGCGCTTCCTCTGGCGCGTCGGTCAGAAATTGCACCAGCAGTGCGCGCGCATCCTCACCGAGCTCGAAGACCTCCTCGATGCTGCTCTGGGTGAGCTCTTCCCAGGTGGCGACGCGCTGATCCAGCAGCCGCTGCACGTAGCGCAGCTC
>DASXGU010000048.1:0-41430 GCA_036488915.1 Gemmatimonadaceae bacterium
ACGTTCCGCACCACCTGCCAGTGTGGAAGCAGCCCTCCGTGCTGCTGCACGTAGCCGATCCGGCGGCGCAGCAACACTGCTGATTGCGTGCGCACGTCGAGCTCGCCGACGAAGACCTGGCCGCGTTCGGGCTCGACCAACCTGTTGAAACAGCGCAGCAGAGTCGTCTTTCCGGATCCACTCTCGCCGACGATGGCTGTCGCCTGTCCCGCCGGCACCTCGATGCTTACATCATCGAGAGCGAGGACGTCGTCAAAATGGTGACTCAGGTTTCGAGCCGAGAGTGAAGTCGACATGCCCTGGTAGTAGGCGTCTTCCGTCTTGCATTCGCCCGGATTCTGCGTTTCTGTTCCTGTGTGTGCGCGCAGGCACCACTTTCAGGAACGAAGATGAGCGACGCCAGCAAGAAGATACGCCGACTCGGTTCGCAGGGCCTCCAGACATCCGCCATCGGACTCGGCTGCATGGGTATGTCCGACTTCTACGGACCGAGCAACGAGCAACTATCGATCGCCACCATCCATCACGCGATCGAGATCGGGATGAACTTTCTCGACACCGCCGACATGTACGGCCCGCATCTCAATGAGGAGCTGGTCGGGCGTGCGATCAAGGGGAAGCGGGACAAGGTCATCGTCGCCACCAAGTTCGGCAACGTGCGTGATCCGAAGACCCGGGCGTTTCTCGGCGTCAACGGCAAGCCCGAGTACGTCAGGCAGGCGTGCGAGGCATCTCTCAAGCGGCTCGGCATCGACACGATCGACCTTTACTACCAGCATCGCGTGGACAGAAACACGCCGATCGAGGAGACCGTCGGTGCAATGGCCGATCTCGTCCGCGACGGCAAGGTGCGGTACATCGGCTTATCAGAGGCGGCCGTTCCCACCATTCGTCGCGCGCACAAGGTGCATCCGATAACCGCCGTTCAGACAGAGTATTCGCTGTGGACGCGCGACCCCGAAGATGGATTGCTCGAGGCGCTACGCTCCCTGGACATAGGATTCGTCGCCTATAGTCCGCTGGGGCGGGGTTTTCTCACCGGCCAGATCAAGACCGTTGACGATCTCGCCGACGACGATTTCAGAAAGCACCATCCGCGCTTTCAGGGTGAGAATTTTCAGAGGAATCTCGATCTCGTCGCCCGGGTCGAAGAGATCGCCGACGAGCACAAGTGCACGCCCGCTCAGCTGGCGCTGGCGTGGCTGCTCGCGCAAGGCGACGACATCGTGCCCATCCCCGGCACCCGCCACCCCGAGCGTGTGGACGAGAACTGGGGCGCGCTCGACATCGTGCTGTCCGAAAATGATTTGCAGCGCATCGACGCCGCCGCGCCGAAGGGATCGACCGCCGGGGAGCGCTACCCCGAAGGCGGGATGAAGACGATCAACCTGTAGATCGCCGCGCGGTCCGAATTACCGGCGTCGACGCCGACGGCGCGACCTGCCCGATTGCCCTTGGGACCCATTCCCAGTGGTCGCACCACCGCTCCCGGAACGGCCGCCGTGCGCCGCTGCCCGATCCGACTTCTGCTTTGAGCGCGCGCGCTCTTCCGCTTTCCTCGCCCTGATTGCGGCTATCCGCTCGCCGATCGGGACCTCGAGCCGCTGCTCCGGACGCGCGTTGTAGTCGAAATCGGGAATGGTTATCTGCGGCAGTCTCTTTCCGATCGCCTTCTCGATGGCGCGCAGATCCTGCTCCTCGTCGGGTGCCACGAAAGTGAATGCGTCGCCCACTTCGCCCGCTCTGGCGGTGCGGCCCACACGATGGATGTAGTCCTCCGGCACCTGGGGCACATCGAAGTTGACGACGTGGCCGAGTGCTTCGATGTCGATGCCGCGGGCGGCGATGTCGGTCGCGACGAGGACGCGATAATCCCCGGACTTGAATCCGGCCAGCGCCGCGGTGCGCTGTCCCTGCGAGCGGTTTCCGTGAATCCGCTCCGCCTTGATGCCCCGCTTCACCAGCTGCTCGGCCAGCCTGTTGGCGCGGTGCTTGGTGCGCGTGAACACCAGCGCCTGGGTCATCTCGTCGCGATGCAGAAGCGCGAGAAGGAGATCCTTCTTGAGATCCTGTTTGACCGGATAGACCGCCTGCGTGATTCCGACCGCCGGCAGGGATCGGCGGCCGAGGTCGATCATCAGCGGATCGTGGAGCATCTCCCGCGTGAGAGCGGCGATGGGAGGCGGCATCGTCGCGCTGAACAGCAGCGTCTGCCGCTTCGCCGGAACCAGTCGCAGTATGCGCTTTATGTCGGGAAGGAATCCCATGTCCAGCATTCGATCGGCTTCGTCGAGAACCAGGAACTCGATGTTCCTGAGATTGGCGTACGGTTCCTTGAGATGATCCAGCAGGCGTCCGGGAGTCGCCACGAGCACGTCGACGCCAGCGCGCATAGCATGCTCCTGCGGCGCCATGCCGACCCCGCCGTAGATCGCGGCCGACGTTATCGGCGTGTGGACGGCGATGGATTCGAGGGCGCCCTGAATCTGAGCGGCGAGCTCCCGGGTCGGTGTCACCACCAGCGCGCGCGTCTTGCCGCGCGGTTTTCCGATCAGGTGATGAAGGATGGGCAGCAGGAATGCAGCGGTCTTCCCGCTGCCAGTCATTGCGCAGGCGAGGATGTCACGGCCCTGCAGCGCGGCGGGAATCGCCTCCGCCTGTATGGGGGTTGGCCTTTGAAAGCCCAGCTCTTTCAATCCTTGCTGCAGGCTGGGATGAAGCTTCAATGAAGAGAACGGCAGGTTGTCGCCTGGGTATAGTGGTTGACGGGCTACGAAAGGTAGCCAGACAGGCGCCCGGCGCGGGTTAGAGCCGAAAGAGGTAGCTGACTTTTCCGAAAAACCCGTCTCGCGTCCGCTGCAGATCGTGGAACCGAAATTCCCGCGGCTCATCCAGCGTCGAGCCGTAGCCGAGGTATACGAGGGTACCGGGGACCGGCCGGTAGCTGAACAGCCAGTCGGTCGAGAACTCGTTGCTGGTCTCGCCTGTATCGAGCACGCCGTCGACCAGAATCGGGTTGCCATTCCTGTCGATCAGGGGCGAGCGGGATCGCGCCGTATATTGCCCGACCACCCGCAGAAAGATCGGCGGGCTGACCTGGTACTCGAGCTTGATACGCGGGATCGTCTCCGACGAGAACCGCGAGCCGTCCAGTTTTCTGGCGATGGTCAGCCTCGAGAACTGGAGAGAGCTGCGGAGCGCCGTCGTGGGCCGCACGGCGATCGTCGCGTCGATCCGCGAGCTCGAGCCCGGCGCCGCCTCGTCGAAGATCGGCACCTGGCTCTCGGTAATTGCGGCCGTGCCGGTGAAGACGCGATAAGTCGGCGTCGTCAGGCTCAGCGAGCCGCCCCACTCGTTTTTCTCCGGCGGCGGGACGATGAATGGTGCTGTCGGCGGCGGGACCACACCGGGCGCCTGCAGCTGGATCGAGAGTCCTTTGTACAGCGACGGATCGAACGCGAAGTAGCCGTGGGTCACCGCCCCTCCGAGCTGCCAGCCGCCCCGCAGTGTCGCGCTCGGCGTAATCGACTCGGCGCTCTCCTCCATACGGTGACCGGTGCCGCTGTTGTTCCAGATGCGATCCCAGCCGAAGAACGTGCTCAGTGTTTGCAGCATCGCTCCCTGTGGACCGTACACGGTGAGTCGGTTGAACGCCCGACCTTCGATTATGCCGGTGCGATTTACAAAACCAGTGACCGCCCGAAATCCCGGATCGAGGGAGCGCAGCGTGTAGTGAAATCCCCACGCCCGGCCGGTGCGGTCCCAGTCGCCCTGGAGGATCGATCCTTTCAGGCGGTCCCGTAGACTGTCGGTCCACGAGCTCGCGACCTGAAACTGCGCGAAGTACAGCTTGGAGTGATAGAACCGATAATCGGCTGAGGCCACCCGGGAATAGTTGGTCCCGTCCTCGCGCGTCGTGAACACCGCGCCGAGCGTGTTGCTCGATCCGAAGTCGTAGCGGAGCCGGGAGACGCCGAAGATGGGCGAGTTCCGGTTCTCCCAGGAGTACTGCCGGTCGTCGGCGACGATCATCGACGCGATGTTGGTCCCTCCCAGTTTTCCGGTGAGCTTGACCCCGCCGAGTGGGGCAACGATTTGCCGGGTGTAGATCAGCTGATTGGGTGAGTCGAACAGCTCGAGTCCGTCGAGGAAGAACGGTCGCTTCTCGGGATAGAACAGCGCGAATCGCTCATTGAGCAGGACCTGCCCGACGTCGGCCTCCACCTGCGAGAAATCCGGATGGATGGTGCCACTGAGGGTGAGATTCTGCCTGATCCCCCAGCGGATGTCGCCACCGAGCTCACCCTTCTGCTGATAGCTGCCGTTGCCGACCGTTGGTGCGCGGTCGGCGTGCCCGGTGACGGTCGGCGTCGCCTCCAGAACCAGACCGCGTCGCAGATCGTGCAGGCCGTCGAGCGTTCCCGACTGGGCGAGAAAATTCGCGTTGGCGCGAACTGCCGGCGCCCAGGTGTCCTGGAATCCCGAGTGTTGCACGCGCCTCAGGATGTGGATGCCCCAGCTCTGGACCGCGGCGGCCTGGTACCGGAGGCTCTTGAAGGGAATTCGCACCTCGACCTCGTAACCGCCGTCGACGAGCTTGCCCTTCGACTCGAAGAAGTAGTCGGGATTGAGATCGACGCTTCCATCGAGTGGGTTGATGGTGCGGAATCCGCCGCCCGTCGCCGAAGCTCCGCCGGCGCCACCGGCAAACTGGGCGCTCCGGGTTCCGTCCTGCTGCACTCCATAAGGATTCACGCCGAACAGAAACGCGATCTGCCGCGCGTTGTCGGTGTCGAGCAGGATCTGGATCTGGTCCTCGTTGTCGATGTTGTCGCGATTGGCGTGGGTCGCGCGCACGACGTTGCCGTGGATTTCCCGTGCCTTGATGCCGAAGTAGATGGCATCGGGCGCGTACCACACCAGAACATCCGTCGGCTCCTCGGCGGGCAGTCCATCGACCGGCTGGTACTGCGAGAATCCGGTCAGATGGGCGGCGTGACTCCAGACGGGCTCGTCGAGATTGCCGTCGATGGTGACGGTGGTGTCGATGCGCGGGATCTCGACATGGATCTGTCTGGCGCGCCCGTCGTAGATGCGCGTCGAGTCGCCGGCGAGCGCGAAAGCGAGAATGAGCGGAAGCAACTGGCTACGCGATTACAGAACGCGCGGTATGGCCGGGTGGGCGCATGGTTCACTCCGCAGGCGTGAACCCATATGCTGCCCCCGGCCGGGCACGGCTGCAAGGGCGAGTTACGCGCGAACGAGCTTCTTGTAGGCGATCCGATGCGGCTGATCGGCGTCGACTCCCTTTCGCCGCTTGAGATCGTCGATGTAGCTCTGATAGTTGCCCTCGAACCACACCGTCTCCGAGTTGCCCTCGAACGCCAGAATGTGCGTCGCGATGCGGTCGAGGAACCAGCGATCGTGCGAGATCACCACCGCGCAGCCCGGAAAGTCGACCAGCGCCTCTTCGAGCGCCCGCAATGTGTCGACGTCCAGGTCGTTGGTCGGCTCGTCCAGCAGCAGCAGGTTGCCGCCCGATTTCAGCAGCTTTGCCAGGTGCAGCCGGTTTCGCTCTCCTCCGGAAAGATCTTTCACCTTCTTCTGCTGATCGGGACCCTTGAAGTTGAACTGAGCCAGATACGCGCGCGCCTGCATCTCGCGCTTACCGACCATGATGACGTCGCTGCCGGCGCTCACCTCGTTGTAAACGGTGTTGGCGTCATTGAGCTCGCGGGCCTGATCGACGTAGGCGAGCTGCACGGTGTCGCCGATCGTCAGCGACCCTCCGTCCGCTTTCTCGTTCCCGGCGATCATTCTGAACAGCGTCGTCTTGCCGGCGCCGTTCGGGCCGATGATGCCGACGATTCCGCCGCGGGGCAGCGAGAACGACAGATCGTCGAACAGCACCTTGTCGCCGTAGGCTTTCTTGAGGCCCTTTGCGATGACCACGTCGTTGCCGAGGCGAGCCGGTGGCGGGATCACGATCTCGTTCTGCATCACCTTCTCGCCTTCGGCGGCCGTTGCCAGCTCCTCGTACTTCTGGATGCGGGCCTTGCTCTTGGTCTGGCGGGCACGGGGCGACATCCGCACCCACTCGAGCTCGCGCTCGAGCGTTCTCTGCCTCGCCGACGCCTGCTTCTCTTCCTGCGCCAGCCGCGTGCGCTTCTGGTCGAGCCAGGAGCTGTAGTTGCCCTCGTAGGGGATCCCGGCTCCGCGATCGAGCTCCAGAATCCAGCCGGCGACGTTATCCAGGAAATAGCGGTCGTGGGTCACCGCCACGACCGTACCCGGAAATTCCGCCAGATATCTCTCCAGCCACGCCACCGATTCGGCGTCGAGGTGGTTCGTTGGCTCATCGAGCAGCAGCATGTCGGGCTCCTCGAGGAGTGTCCGGCAGAGCGCCACCCGCCGACGCTCACCGCCCGACAGCTTGCCGACATCCGCATCGGCGGGCGGCAGCCGCAGCGCGTCCATCGCGATCTCGATCTTGCGATCGATGTCCCAGGCGTTGAGCGCGTCGATCTTTTCCTGAACCTTCGCCTGCTGGTCCATGAGCTTCGTCATCTCGTCGTCCGACATCGGCTCGGCGAACTTGTTGGAGATGTCCTCGAATTTCTTGAGCAGATCCCGGATCGGCTTCACCGCCAGATCGACGTTTTCCCTGACATTCCTCGAGTTGTCGAGTTGGGGCTCCTGCGGCAGGTAGCCGATGCGGGTGCCTTCGTGCGGCCACGCCTCACCCTGAAAATCGTGATCGACGCCGGCCATGATGCGAAGCAGCGACGACTTGCCCGCGCCATTGGCGCCGAGCACGCCGATCTTGGCGCCGGGATAAAAGGAGAGCCAGATCCCGCGCAGGATCTCCCGCGACGGCGGGACGACCTTGCGCAGGTCTTTCATTACATAGATGAATTGTGGGGGCATGCGAACAATTTATCGACACCGACAAGTCCGCAGCGCTCGCTCCTAGTCCGGCCTGGTGACCTCGCCGAGCATGGCGTGATCGTGATCCATGTGGTCGTCGCGCCAGATCGACTTGAGATCGTTGCCGTCGAAGGTGTTGACGTGAACCATCCAGCCGAAGACCTGCGGGACAAATCGGCCGCCGGCTGCCTTGCACTCTTCTTCGGTGGCTACTCCGAGCGGTCCGAACACCGGCCGGCCGTTGCCGGTCTGGGACCACAGCTCCTTCTTCCCGCGCGGCGGAAGGCACCAGTTCACGTGGCGGTGCCAGCGCGCGACGCTCAGCGGAACCCGGTCATTCAGCTCGTCCTCGGAGGTGCGGCGCGACGCCGTGTACATCGCTCCAATGAGGCGGAAGCGCCCCGCGGCATCTTTCTTATATAGAAGCGACGTTGGGCGGGCGGGATCGAAACCGACCTGATTGCGGAGCGCATTCCAGGTCCTGGTGAAGTGGTACTGGGGCTGATTCTTTATTTCCGGCGCGAACATCTTGTACCCATCGGCCTCTGCGACGGAGACATCCTGGTACCTGGCGATCGCCTGGCGCAGCTCCGTGACTATCCGCATCGCTCGGACCGAGTCGGCGGGCGTCAGCGGTCGGGAGCTGGAGTACGCCATGTGCTTCGCCATCGCCGCCATCTTCCAATCACCATTGCCGGAGCCCATCTCCATTCCGGCCATTCCCGTCGTGTCCGCGCCACCATGGGCATGTTGTGCGCCGACGAGTGCCGGCGTCGCCAGAGTGGTAGCGAGTGCCGCGAAGACCGCCAGAATGCGTGACATTTCCACCACCGGTTTGAAGATCGAAGGCTTGCGGCCGCTGCCGTTCCCCTATGGTTGGACGACCTTGCCCGCCGGGAGTTAACTCCCGTGATCGGCGAGGAGCTTCTCCAGCAGCTCCGAGACACGCTCGTGCGGCAGCTGATGGATCTCGGCTTCGTTCCAGGCGATGATCTCGCCAGGGGTGTTCCACGGCGCGTACGGCCGGTGCTCGCGCTTGAGCAGAACGAGGGACGGTTTTCGAAACGCCGACGCCGCGTGCGAGATGCTTGTATCGGGAGTGAAGACCATGTCGGCGGTGCCCACCAGCGCCAGCGCGTCGCGAAGCTGTGGAGTGCTCACCGGGACCGCGCGTATGGCGTTCGCCACCTTGTTGACGCTATCCCATTCCGACGGAAGGCCGATCACGATGATCGGCATCGCCGGCGCGCGTGCGCGCGCGCCCTGGAGAGTGGCGATGAATTTCCCATCGGGCCACCGCCTCTTCGGCTCCGACGCCGAGAGATTGACGAGGAGTCGCTTGCGTGGCCCGTGCGCGCCGGGCGCGATCGACGTCGCCAGCGCATCGGCTTCCTTCCATCGCTCTTCCGCCCGCGCTTTCTCCTCGTCCGAGAGAAAGATTTCCGGCTGCCAGTCGACCGCCGCCGGATCGACGCCGAACGGCACCGCCAGTCTCTTCGAGCCTTCGATGTAGTGGTCGACGCGATTCCATTCCGGGACGCGCACATTGTAGATGTAGGGGCGACTGTGGTCACGCGCTCCGACTCGGAATCTTGCGCGCCCCGCAACCATCAGCAGCGGCGTCGATGTAAAGATCGGCGGGTTGTTGATGCGGCCGTCGACCATCACAGTGTATCGCTCGCGACGAAGTCGCTTCATCAGATTGCTGTAGCTGCGGAGCGATTTACGCTCGAGCACGAGAACGTTGCCGACGTACGGGTTGCCCTCGAGAACCGGCGCCGTAGTCGGCGTCGCCAGGACATCCACTTTCCCGGTCGGCAGGGTCGATGCGATGTTCCTGATCAACGACGTCGCCATGATCATGTCGCCGATGCGCTCGTAGCGGATGAACAGCACCCGATAGTCGGAGTTGGTCGCCGGGGGCAGCGTTGTCTCCCTTGGCCCCGGGAGCATCCGCCCGAGTACGCGCATCCAGAATGCGCGCCAGGCTATTTCAATCTTTCGGGGATCCACCGGTCAGGGGCAGCTCTAGAAGCTTTCTTGAAGGTTGCGGGTCCCGGGTGTGATAGAGCTGGATCGCGTCTACGACAAAGGGCTCGGTGATTCTGGTCTTCAGCAGCTCCCGCACTGATTCGCGATCGAGCGACTGATAAAGGCTCAAGGTGCAATGAGGGCTAAAAGTGTACCGCGCTTTCGTAAATGGCAGTCCACTTGTAACCAGCCTGTCATGAAGAATCCGGATTTGGCCATGTGGATCGATGGGTAGCGTGATGATGTCCGTCTGCATGAATCGCTGCGCCGCTCCGAACGCGAGCGTCAGCGGAGCAGTGGTTCGCGCAATGGGCTCCAGCTTCTCCCGCATCTCGCCGACATCGACCGATGGCGGGATCGGGCCGGCCCCCGAAGAGCCCGTCAGTGTGATGTGGGGCGGCTTGTACCTCGCCAGCTTCGGATCGTATCGCTCATTGATCGACCTCACTCGCTCGGCGATCTCAGCAGGGAGCTCCGCGAGAATGAATATCCCGTTCAGCAAGCATCACCCGCGAAGTGACGGCGCATCCGGAACGTTATGGTAAAGAGAAGTGCGAGTTGGTGAATTCGTCTGCCGTGTGGTCCCCAATGCAAGACCCTTACCCTTGTCAATGAACCCTCGATTGGCGATATCACCGACATGCTGAACATCGATCTCACCGGCAAGCGCGCGTTCGTCGCCGGCGTGGCTGACGACGCGGGCTTCGGCTTCGCAATCGCCAAGGCTCTGGCAGAGGCCGGCGCCAGCGTCTCCGTCGGAACATGGCCGCCTGCGCTCAACATCTTCCTCAATCTCCTCGAGCGCGGAAAGATGGATGGCTCGAGAATGTTGTCCAACGGGCAGCTGCTGCAGTTCGAGAAGATCTATCCGCTCGACGCCGCGTTCGACACTCTCGCCGATGCGCCTGAAGACATCCGCTCCAACAAGCGCTACAAGGACACTGGGGATTTCAGCGTCGACGGAATCGTGAACCGCATCGAGACGGATTTCGGCCGCGACTCGCTCGACATCGTCATCCACTCTCTCGCCAACGGACCCGAAGTAAAAAAGCCGTTGCTGGAGACCAGCCGATCCGGATACCTCACCGCGCTGAGCGTCAGCGCGTACTCCCTGACCTCGATGGTCGCCAGGCTCGCTCCGTTGATGCGCAAGGACGGCTCGTTCCTGTCACTGACCTATATGGCCAGCGAGAGAGTCATTCCCGGCTACGGTGGTGGAATGTCCTCCGCCAAAGCGGCGCTGGAAAGCGACACCCGCGTCCTCGCGTTCGAGGCCGGCCGCAAGTACGGCGTGCGCGTCAATACGATCTCGGCGGGCCCGCTTGCCTCGCGCGCAGCCAGCGCCATCGGCATAATCGAGAAGATGGTAGAGTATTGCGCGGGAAATTCTCCTCTGACCACGCCGCTCGAAGCCGGGGAAGTGGGCAATGCCGCCGCATTTCTTTCGAGTCCTCTTGCCAGCGGCATTACCGGCACCGTCGTCTACGTCGACAAGGGCTACCACTCGATGGGGATGGCACTCGAGCAGACACCCGCCGCCGGTTGATCGGCATTACGGTTCTTTCCTGGCCGCCGCCTCTGCTCTCTCGCGCTCGATCCTGATCTTCAGCTGCTCGAGCCGAGCGGAAGGGATTCTCCCGGTCAGAGTGAGCGTTGCTCCGGTCTTCGCATCCGACCACGTGATGACGTTCATCGCCTGACCGTTGATGGTAGCCAGCGAATTGCTCTCGGCCTGACCCCCGACGACAGCTGGTGCCGGAGGCGCCGGGGCCACTCTCCGTTCCTGCGTGTCCGGCGCGGCGGCAGGGGCGGCCGCGGCCGCCATTCGCTTCGGCTGAGCGGCCGCCTTCTCCGTTGCCTGGCGGGCGCTCAAACCGGTAACCACCACCGACTCGAGAGGCGGCCCCGATTCAGTGAGAGTCACGGTGTCGCCATCGACTTCGTAAAGGGTGACTTTCGCTCCGATCCGGCGCGGTGTGGCGACTATCCGAAGCGGAGCTGCCCCGAATGCACGATCCCTCGCCGCCGCGCCGGCAGCCCCCGCGGCGGGTGAAGCCAATGGTACCATCGCCATCGGTGCGAGCGTTGCGGGCGCAGCGGGCGCAGCGGGCACAGCGGGCGCCAGCCGATCCTCGACTTTCTTTGGCGCGACGGCTGCCTGGCGCTGCGCCGGAAGATCAAAGACCTTAGGCGCCGGCACGACTGCCTGCCCACTCCCGACACGACTGGTCACGGGAACAGTAGAGGCACTCGCCCCAGGCCGCATCGGCGCCAGGCTGTCAGCCGCGGCGGCGTCCGCCCGCCCACCGGCCTCGCGATTCCGCACCACCACGAGCGTCCCCGCCGCCACGACCAGGAGCGATGCCGCGATCCGCCACACGAGTGGGTCGAAACGCTTCCTCGGCCTGGCGGTGGGAATCACCCCGCGCGGAGCGTTATCGAGCGCCGTCAGAATTCTCGACGACGCCGCGATGAATCCCCGCGCTTCGGCGACGGCCGTCGCGCACTCGGGACATTCCTTCACGTGTGCCTCGATAGCGGCAGCCTCTTCCACACTGAGCGCGCCGTCCAGCCAGGCGTGGATCGTTCCTTCGTCAGGATGCTGCATTCTTCTCTCTCGCCTCACGGTCCTGCTGCAACGACTCGTAGCTCTCCACCAATCGCCGTCTCGCTCGCGACAGCGTCGTGCCCACCGATCCCGGCGAAAGCTCCAGCGCCTCCGCGATCTCGTTGTAGTCCAGGCCTTCTTCGCGCATCAGCAGCGCCAGGCGGTCGCGCTCGGCGAGAGCATCTACGGCTTTGCGCGCCATCGACGCTTCCTGCGCCCGCTCCAGCGTGGTCTCCTCCGGCTCGACCATCGCCCCACGCTCTTCCTCCGCCAACAGCGCCAGATGCTTGCGTCGCCTGCTGTCCTTTCTCGCTTCGTCCCTCACCAGATTGGTTGCCACGGCGAATAGCCACGCTCTCTCATTCGTGATCGAAGTCTGTCTCAGCGCCCGCACGAATGTCTCCTGGGCGACTTCTTCCGCCCAGTCGCGATCTCCCAGCCGCCGCGTCAGATATCTCACCAACGCGGCGTTGTACGTCCGAAAGAGTCGCTCTACGTCCGTCACCTGCTACCAGCGCTCTCGCAACATCGCTACATCGCGATCCGTCAGCTGCTCTTCGCCATCGAGGCTCAGCTCGATCGCCATGCTCTTGCCGGCGACGAGCACGCGCTCTCCCACGGAAAACGCGTCGCGCAGATCGGGCTGCAGCTCCAGCAGCTTGAAGTATGCGTCCGAGAACGCTTTCACTTTCAGAACGGTGGACGACCGTTTGTACCGCACGTCGGTCCACCTCCCGTCGCGAAGCACGAAGGTGACGTTTCCTACCCGGCGGACGTTCATGGCGTCGGTGAGCCCGGCCGCGGAATCCGCGGCCACCATGCTGGTGGCCGATCGCTGCGCGGCCGCTGCCTTCGCTGCCTCGAACTGGACCGCCGGCGCCGCGGCAGGCGCGGCTGTTCTCATCGACGCACCCGTGACCACGACGTTGTCGAGCTGGCCGCCGCCCACCGCGCCCATCATCCGGCGCTGGTTCATGTTGGGCTCGACCACCAGGTAGGACGAGAACTCGGTGGGAATGCCGAACCGCTCTCCCAGGTCGCGAATCTCGTCATCGATCTCCTGGGATCCGCCGTGCTTTCGCTTCTCGGCGCTCAGATAGCCGATGCGCTGGGTCGCCCAGAGCCGGGCCACGAACGGGTTTTCGCGCGTGCGCTCGGGAAAGTTGACCCGAGTGCTCCAGCTCACCGGGCCGCTCGTCGTCTGGCCGTCGAATCGCAGGACGGCGTCACCGTCTCCGGCATAGCGCGCAAGTATCACCAGATCCTCCCCGGCAAATATGTCCATCGGCTGAGACGGGTGCATCTTGAGCAGTCGGACACCGTCGGCGTGAACCCGCACGTCGGTCACTAGCGGACTCGTCAGCCGGCTGGCGACGATGCCGACTGCGCGCTCGACTGATTCGTCCGGACGCACGAAGCTGGCGGTGCCACGGCCTTCGAGGGCGAGCCGCTCGATCAATGACACGTTGAGATCGGCGCCCACCCCAAACGTGAAGAGTCTGCGCGGTCCGCGGTCTTTCGCTACGCTCGCTGCGATCACATTGGCGTCACGCTCTCCCACTGTGGGCTGACCATCGGTCAGGAAGAGTATGATCGGCAGTCGTCCCGGTTGAACCCGAGCCGACAGTGCTTCGTCCAGCGCGCCTGAGATGTTGGTCGAGCCCTGCGCGTCCAGTTGGTCCAGGTAGCGCTCGGCCTCGCGGATGTTCTCGCTCGTCGCCATTGAGAAATCGTCGCGGAACGTGCGCACGTCGCTCGAGAAATCGATCAGCCGGAACCGGTCCATTGGGGAAAGCGTCCGCAGCAGCTGCTTCCCTGCCGCTCGCGCCTGCTCGATTTTCTGTCCGCTCATGGAGCCGGAGACATCGAGCACGAAAGTCACATCACGCGGCACGGCGCGGGGATGCACCGCCGGCGGCGACAGCGTTATCAATGCAAAGCCGTCTTCGTTGCCGGGCGCGTTCGGGAGCATCGAGATGGCGGCGTTGGTCGACCGCCGGACCGGGATGAGAAGCGTGACCTCTCCGCGCGCGTCCCTTACCTCGACGCGCCGCACCGATCGGCTGACGCCCGATGCGAAGGAGCGGTCCTCGTGGTCGTCCGTGCCAAAATCGGATCCGTAGCGCTCGTCGTACAGGGAATGGGTCGGAGAGTAAGCCGTCCCGTACATCGGATCGTTCGGGTATGTCAGGACCAGCGATGAGCGTCCTTCAGGCTGCTCGCCACCGCCGACCCGGTTGGTCCGCTCGCCACGGAAATAGTCGATCCGCAGCGCGTCACCCTCACGTGGCGCCACCGTCTGATAGCGCACCACCACCTTCTTGGCTTCACCCGGGGCAATCGGAAAAATTCGCGCGCGCAGCAGGCCGTACCCCATCCACTCCAGCAGCGCGGGGTCGCGCTGCCGACGTACGATCTCTTCGTAGATCTGCCGAGCGCGGTCAGCGCTCATCGTTTCGCCGGCCACCATCTCGCCATTGATCTCGAGCTTCAGATCCTGGAACGCGGCGCCCTTCGGCAGCGGAAACATGAAGTCAGCTTCGCCGACCCTGTTGCCGCGATTTATGAACGTCTCCGTCACCTCATAGCGAAGGACCCGATCGACGAGCTCGACTCGCACGTCGCTGCTTTGCCGCGTGACCTCGGGGCTGACGATGCCGCAGGCCGGCATGACGCACGGCCTCCCGCGCTCGCAGGGCGGTGGCACCGGACACGGCCATGGCCGCGGCGGCATCTGGAGGATTTGAGCCGACAAGCCAGCGGGAATGCTGAAAGCGAGGGACAGAAGAAGTGAGCGCATGACACACCAGTAGAAGAAGGTTCTACTGTGGGACGTGCGCCGGCGCTTCACTTACACACCCGGCAATGCTTTCGGCATTCTGCCGGTCGGCGAGGGCCCTTGGCGCCGGTTTAACCCGACTTCGGCTTCTTCTTGCGTCGCTTCTGCAAATCGCGTCGCTCGTCCACTCGTACCGCCAGCAGTCGATGGTCGGCGCGAATCATGGTCTGCTCGAACGTCTCCGTGCCGCGTCGCGCTGCCCAGCCCATCGAGAACGGCACTGGCGCCGATGAAGGCGCCGCTTCACGGAGGCGTGCGACGACGTGGTCCGTTTGATCTTCTCCCGAATCGCAAAGCACGACGAGGAATTCGTCGCCACCCACCCTCACTACCGCCTCCTCCGCTCGCACGTGACGCATCAGGAAGCGCGCCATCTTCACCAGAACCGCATCGCCTTCGGCGTGCCCGTTGGTGTCGTTGTACTGCTTGAAGTGATCGATGTCGAGATAGATGCATCCCCACTCGCTCTTGGGTTGGGCCTCGCATTGCCGGGTCACGGTGTTGAGATAACGGCGATTGTAGCAACCGGTGAGCGGATCCCGTATGCTCAGCTCGAGGAGCTGGGTCTGCAGCTCCTTGCGATGGGTGATGTCGACCAGAATTCCATGGCAATACTTCACGCCCGTCCTGCGGTCCACGGACAGGAAGGCGCTGTCCACCACGGTTCGGGTCAGTCCATCGCGTCGCGTCAGCTGGAATTCCACGTCCCGCACCACCCCGTCGCGCTCGAGCTGAGCCATCTCCCGCGCTCGAACCTCGGGCCTGACGAAGTCGTCGGTGCGATAGCCCTTGAGCTCGCCGAGCGATTCCACTCCGAACATCTCGAGAAAGGCGGGGTTCGCATCGATGATCTCGCCATCCAAAGTGGTTATGTAGATTCCCTCTTTGAGACGCTGCGCCAGCTCGCTGAGTGTTTGTGGATCGCTCAGATTGCGAAGACGCTTCGGTTTGTTGGGCTTGGTGGAGGGCTTGGTACGACTCACATCAGTGTCTCAGCTAACGGCATACCCGTTGCTTCAATGGAAGGGTAACGATCGGAGAAATTATGGTATCGAGAGAAGATCAGGAACACAGAACGAAAGCCCCTTCGAAACAGGGAGACGGGGATTCCGGCACACGGTCCGGACGGCCCAATCCCGAAGACGTTCCGTCCCACCCAGAAGAACACCAGAGCGGTTACGGCGGGAAAGGCGGCTCCCCCCGTACCAGCACTGAACAGCGCGAGACACCGAAGAAAACCTAAGCAAGAATCGGTACCATGAGTTTCAGGACCGCTGGCATTCATCACGTCACGGGCATTGCCAGCGACCCACAGCGCAATCTCGACTTCTACGCTGGAGTCCTTGGCCTCCGACTCGTCAAGCGCACCGTAAATTTCGACGACCCCACCACCTATCATTTTTATTTCGGCGACGCGGCCGGGACGCCGGGAACCATCCTGACGTTCTTCCCGTGGCCGGATGCGCGCCGCGGCAGACAGGGCGGGGGCCAGGCGGCGGTCACATCCTTCTCGATTCTGCCCAGCTCCGTGGGCTTCTGGATCGAGCGACTGATCATGAAGAGGGTCGACTTCGACCAGCCCGCCGCGCGCTATGAAGACGAGCGCGTCATCGCCTTCAAGGATCACGATGGATTCATGGGCGAGCTCGTCGCGCATCCAGCCGTCAATGCATTGGAGGGCTGGTCCGCGGCTGGTGTTCCGGCGGAGCACGCAATTCGTGGCGTCTATTCGGTCACGCTCTGGCTCGACGCCAATGAGCTCACCGGACAGCTGCTCACCAGCAGCCTCGGGTTCAAGCTGATTCGCGAGCAGGGCAGCATCTTCCGCTACGCCGCCGCCGACGGCGGACCGGGAACCATCGTCGATCTCCGCGTCGTCCCGGGGATCTGGTCCGGAGTGATGGGGGCGGGAACCATGCACCACGTCGCGTTCCGCAGCATCGACGAAGTCGAACAGATGAAGGTTCGCACCGAGCTCACGTCGCTGGGCTACAACGTCACGCCGCAGCTCGATCGCGACTACTTCAAGTCCATCTACTTCCGCGAGCCCGGAGGCGTTTTGTTCGAGCTTGCCACCGATCAGCCCGGCTTCGCCATCGACGAGCCCGCCGACGCGCTGGGTCAGTCACTGAAGCTCCCCGAATGGCTCGAGCCCCGGCGATTCGAGATCGAGGCTCTGCTCCCCAACGTCCACACGCCGCTCGAGCTGCGAGGCCCCAACGCGTGACGGGGGACCTTGGCTTCATTCACAAGTTCGTACCGGCAAGCGACCCCCAGTCCCGCGAGACTCTGGTGGTGCTGCACGGAACGGGCGGCGATGAGAACGATCTCGTCAGCATCGGGCAAGCGATCGCGCCGGGGGCGGCGATCCTCAGTCCGCGCGGGAATGTCCTCGAGAACGGTGCGCCGCGATTCTTCAAACGTCTCGGGGAGGGAGTGTTCGATCCGAAGGAAGTGCGTTCACGGGCGGAAGAGCTGGCAAGGTTCGTCCGTGCCGCGACCGTGACCTACCGGCTCGACTCCGCCCGGATCTTCGCTCTCGGATACTCGAACGGCGCCAACGTCGCCTCGACGGTGATGCTGGTCGAGCCCGGCGTCTTCGTCGGGGCAATTCTTCTTCGCCCCATGCTCGTGTACGAGCCAACCGAGAAGAAAGACCTGAGCGGCTCGGCGGTGCTCATTGCCGCTGGGCGCATGGATCCGATTGTTCCCGTTGAGAGCGTCGAGCGCCTGGTTGAGCTGCTCCAGTCCTCGCACGCCGAGGTCGCCGTCAAGTGGCAGCTCGCTGGTCACAACCTCCTGCCCAGCGAGGTGCGTGAGGCCAGCGACTGGTTTGCGCTACACCGCTCGCGCGTTTGAGCTAGCTTCAGATGATAGCCCGCTTCGGCGTGATACCTGCCGCCGATATCCTTTCAACTCTGCCGGATTCAGCTTCCGCACACTGCCCATAATGTCAGAGTCTGCCAATACCGCCACCGCTCCTCGAAGCACCGCCTCGTCTTCCAGTCATCTGACCGGCGCCGGTCGGTCGCTCGAGGATCTCTGCATCAACGCGATCAGGGTTCTCGCCATGGATGCGGTGCAGAAAGCCAACTCCGGACACCCGGGTACGCCGATGGCGCTGGCGCCGCTCGCCTACGTCCTGTGGACGCGTCACCTTCGCTACAACCCCGCCGACCCGAGCTGGCTGAACCGGGATCGCTTCGTGTTGTCGGCCGGCCACGCGTCAATGCTGCAATACAGTGTGTTGTACCTGACGGGATACGATCTCAGCCTCGATGATCTCAAGCAGTTCCGGCAGTGGGAGAGCAAGACACCCGGGCACCCCGAGTACGGCTACACTCCCGGCGTCGAGACCACGACGGGCCCGCTCGGACAGGGCATCGGCAATTCGGTGGGAATGGCGGTTGGCGCCGCACAGCTTGGCGCTCTGTTCAACCGCGATCAGAAGATCATCGACCATCACGTCTATTTCATCGCCAGCGATGGCGACATGATGGAAGGAATCTCCCACGAAGCGGGATCGTTTGCCGGACACCTGAAGCTCGGCAAACTGATCGGCTTCTACGACGACAATCACATCACCATCGAGGGAGATACTTCTCTCACCTTCAGCGACGACACGGCCAAGAGGTTCGAGGCTTACGGCTGGCATGTCCAGCACGTCGCCGATGTGAATGATCTCTCGGCGCTCGATCGCGCCATCGACGCGGCCAAGGCCGAGACCTCGCGTCCCTCGCTGATAGTCGTGCGCTCACACATTGGCTATGGCAGCCCGCACAAGCACGACACCGCCGAAGCGCACGGCTCCCCGCTCGGCCAGGACGAGGTCACCCTCACCAAGCAGGCGCTTGACTATCCATCACAGGAGCCGTTCTGGGTCGCGCCCGAGGCGCTCAAGTACTGGCGCGACACCGGGAAGCGCCGGGCCAGGGCGCAGGACGATTGGCAGAAGATCTACGACGCGTGGAAGACCGCCAACCCCGGCCTGGAAAAGGAGCTGCAGCGCCGCATGCGTGGAGAGCTGCCCGAGGGCTGGGAGGATGCGATTCCCGTATTCACGGCCAAGGACGGAAACGTCGCCAGTCGTGCCGCGTCAGGCGTCGTTCTCAATGCCATTGCCAGGAAAATCCCGGAGCTGATCGGCGGCTCGGCCGATCTCGCCACCTCCACCGATACCATCATCAAGGGCGAAGCGAGCTTCTCGGCGGAAAGCTACGGCGGACGCAATTTCCATTTCGGGATCCGCGAGCATGGAATGGGCGCGATCATGAACGGCATGTCGCTGACCGGAGGAATCATTCCGTACGGCGCCACGTTCCTGATATTCTCGGACTACATGCGACCGCCGGTGCGACTGGCGTGCATAATGGATCGACACGTAGTATGGGTCTACACCCACGACTCCATCGGACTCGGCGAAGACGGTCCTACACATCAGCCGATCGAGCAGTTGAGCGCGCTGCGCGCGATTCCAAAGATCACCGTCATCAGGCCCGCGGATGCTTCCGAGACCGCCGAAGCCTGGCGCGTGACGCTCAAGCTCAGGTCACCGGTTGCGCTGGTCCTGACCAGGCAAAAGCTCTCCTTCATCGACCGCTCGAAGTACGCGAGTGCCGCCGGCCTTGCCCGCGGCGCCTACGTCCTGGCCGATGCTCCCGGCGGCACGCCAGAGATCGTCCTCATGTCCAGCGGCTCCGAAGTGGCGCTCGTTCTCGATGCCCAGAAGAAGCTCGAGGCAGACGGGATTCGCGCTCGGGCAGTGAGTATGCCGAGCCACGAGCTGTTCGCCGCGCAGGACCAGGCTTACCGCGACAGCGTGCTGCCCACAGGAGTCAAGCGCATCGCCATGGAAGCGGCACATCCGATGTCGTGGTACCGCTGGGTCGGCTCGGACGGCGTGGTGCTCGGCATCGATCGCTTCGGCGCATCGGCGCCGGCCGCCACCATCTTCGAGCATCTGGGCATCACGGTTCAGAAGATGGTGGACACGGCAAAAGGCCTTCTCGGGAAAAAGTAAGTCCGGACCCTGGCATGAACGGCAAGGAGCCTCTGCTTCGCGACATAAGCGTCACCCTGAATCCCGACACCCCCGAGTGGCCGGGTGACACTCCTTTCACCTGCGGCTGGGCATCATCGATGTCCTCCGGTGCCAGCGTCAACGTCTCGTCGTTCACCTCCAGCCCGCACGTCGGCACCCACGCCGACGCTCCGCTGCACGTCCGCGAGGATTGGTCGGGATCGCACGAGCTGTCGCTGGAGGCGTTCTACGGCCCGGCGATAGTCGTCGACGTCTCCAGCCTCAGCAAGGCGATCGACATCGAGGATCTCGAGAAGATCCAGTCTTTGCCGTTCGTCGAGCGGTTGCTGCTGCGCACCGGGCGCACCATCGCCAGCGGCGCATTCCCCGAAGACTGGCCGACACTGTCCGAGTCGTGCGTGCGCACTCTGCTCGGCCGCGGACTTGTGTTGCTCGGCGTCGACGCGCCGTCGGTCGACCCGCGGGAAAGCAAGAATCTCCCCGTCCACAACATGCTCTTCTCCGGAAATGCCGCCATTCTCGAGAATCTCGACCTCAGACGCGTTACACCCAGCATGTATGAGCTGATTGCATTTCCCCTCAAGCTCATGGCGCTCGATGCCGCGCCAGTACGGGCTGTGCTGCGCCAAATCGTCGCCTGAGAAGGCCGCACCCTCAACACAACGATGATGCTCGTGTCGGAACGGCCGCTGCTCCGGCGCGGCGCCGGGTGAATTTGAAAGCGCTTTCCACCTGAGCGAGCGGCGCGATGCGGAGACGCACCTTTCAGTTGGCGATCGTGGCGGCATCCCTTGTATTCCTGATTGGCGGAATGCGTCACCGCCAGGCGAGCCAGGGCAAGGGCTCGACTTCGGCGCGACAGAGGCGCGCGCGGCGTCAGCCCCTGAGGCCGCCCGTTACTTCCTTCGTCAGAGACTCGGGCGGCAAAGAGCTCGTCGTCAGATTGCTCGACGTCGGGCAGGGCGACGCGACCTACATCAGAAACGGCTCCAGCAGGATCATCATCGATGGTGGCCCCGACCCTCTGGTCTTCGGCAGATACCTCGATTCGCTGTCCCTCGACAACACCACCATCGACGTCGTGATTCTGTCGCACCAGCATCTCGACCACTACAGCGGGCTGCGC
Source organism: Gemmatimonadaceae bacterium (assembly GCA_036488915.1). GTDB lineage: Bacteria > Gemmatimonadota > Gemmatimonadetes > Gemmatimonadales > Gemmatimonadaceae > UBA4720. Next base: position 20,573 of record DASXGU010000048.1, read on the forward strand.
GAGCTGTTCCGAACGTCGCGTCACATTCGGGTACGATACTTTTTCGAGAACAAGGATCCTGCTCCCGCGGTGACGCTAGCCCAGCTGCGCGATTCGGTCCTTTCGAGAATGGATCACGACAGCCTGGTATATCGCGACACCGACGATCCCTGCTCGGATGGACGCCGCATCTGCACCATCACCATGACCGGCGGAGCGAAGCTGCACATCCTTGCACCGATGCCGGGCGGAGCCGGGCCCAACAATCGGTCGGCCGTGGTGAAGCTGATCGGACCCGATTCGGCATCGTTCAGCATGTGGCTCGCCGGGGACGCCGAGCGTGAGGAGATTGGCTGGTTCGAGAACTCGGGTTACCCGGTGAATCCGGGCATGCGCGTCGACGTGCTGAAGGCTGACCACCACGGCAGCTGCAATGGCGTCACTCCGCGCTATCTGGCGCTCACACAGCCAAAGTGGGTTGTCGCATCGCTCGGCTTGCGCAATGAGTACGGACACATGCACACCCAGGCCAAGGCCATTTACCGGAGCGCGGGGGTGCCGTGGTATCGCACCGATCAGAACGGCACCGTCACCATCCGCTCACCGGGGACGCCGCGTGGCTCCTTCACCATCCAGGCCGAGCGGCCCGGAACAGATCTCGACGGACCCAGCGACCGGCGCTCGAGTCAGGCCTGCGCGCCGGAGTAGCCGACCCTTTCTAGAGCTGGATGTCTCCGCCCCGGTCGTTCTTCGGTTTCCGCGAGACCTGCTTCACTGATTTGTCGAGCGCCTTTTTCCTGGCTTCGGGATCGTTCTCGATCATCAGCGTCGACTTCCCTTCGCGCCGGTTGTGGGTGACCGACAGTACATCGCCCTCCTTCACGCCCTCGGGCAACATCCACTCCGGGATCGGCGTCACCGTCCGGCCATCGACTTCGATCGACGCCGAGCCGTCTTCGATGACGTCGACGATCCATATGTGCGTGGAATGTTTATTCATTGAAATCTTCTCGATGACGGGGAACGACATGCCACTCGGAACCCGCGCATGGCATATCCTATGCGCCTTCCGGCGTCTCTGAAGCAGCACGACTCGCACCACCCAAATCGCACGAGCTCATTTATGCACAGCGACTCTGGTCACACGACCTCTGTCTGGATGGATACGACCGAAGTCCCGCAGTTCCAGCCCCTTATGCAGGACATACGGGTCAATGTCTGCATAGTCGGAGCCGGTATTGCCGGCCTCACCACCGCGTACCTCCTCGCCCGCGCCGGTCGCGCCGTCGTGGTGATCGACGACGGTCCGATCGGAGGTGGTGAGACCAGCCGGACCACCGCTCACCTCACCGCCGCGCTCGACGACCGGTATTACAACATCGAGAAGATGCACGGCGAGGATGGCGCCCGCATCGCCGCCGAGAGCCACATGTCGGCGATTCATCGAATCGAGACGATCGCGTCGATGGAAGACATCGAATGCGATTTCCAGCGCGTCGAAGGCTACCTGTTCCTCGGCGGCAAGGAAACGCGCAAGGATCTCGAACGCGAGCTCGACGCCACGCACCGAGCGGGGATCCACGACACCCAGCTGGTGGACAGGATTCCGCTCGGTTTCTGGGACAGCGGTCCGGCGCTTCGCTTTCCCCGGCAGGCGACCTTTCATCCGCTCAAGTACCTCAAGGGCCTGACCCGAGCCATCCTGCGCGACGGCGGAAAGATCTACACCGGCGTGCATGCGGAGAAGATCGTCGACGGCGTCCCCGCCAAGGTCACCACATCGGCCGGACACGTCATCAGCGCCGACAACATCGTCGTCTGCACCAACACTCCGGTCAACGACTGGCTGATAATCCACAGCAAGCAGGCGGCCTATCGCACTTACGTCATCGGTGCACGAGTGCCGAAAGGCTCTGTGCCGCATGGACTCTACTGGGATACACCGGATCCATACCACTACATCCGCATCCAGACCGGTGAAGACAGCGCGGGACACGAGCTCGAGTACGACGTGCTGATCGTCGGCGGTGAAGACCACAAGACCGGCCAGGCCGACGACACCGACGAGCGCTTCACGCGCCTGGAGCAATGGACGCGCGAGCGATTCCCCATGATCCAGAGCATCGACTATCGCTGGTCGGGACAGGTGATGGAGCCCGTCGACTACATGGCCTACATCGGCAGGAATCCGGGCGGCGATGAGCACATCTGGGTTGCGACCGGTGACTCGGGAAACGGGATGACCCACGGCACGATCGCCGGCATCATCCTCAACGAGCTGATACAGGGGCGGAAGCACCAGTGGGCGAAGCTCTACGATCCCGCGCGGGTTCGCCTGCGCGCCACACCCGAATACGTGAAAGAGAACGCCAACGTCGCCGAGCAGTACAAGGATTACTTCACCGGCGGTGAAGCGACGGCGGTCGATGCGATTCCACCGGGAGAGGGTGCGGTGATCGGTCGTGGCAGGGGCAAGATCGCTGTCTACCGCGACGAGAACGGCTCGATCCACCAACGCTCGGCGGTCTGCACGCATCTTTACTGCATCGTTCGCTGGAATGGCACCGAGAAGACCTGGGACTGCCCGTGCCACGGATCGCGCTTCGATCCCTACGGCCAGGTCGTGAACGGTCCGGCTATAACCGAGCTTTCTCCTGTTTTTCCGGAGCAGGCGAAGCAGAAGCCCGCAGCGAAGCGGTAACCCGGTGGCGCTTGCCATCGTCGACGAGATCGATCAGGTCTCCGGCGGTCTGACCGTCGACGGTCAGCTGAAGGGCGCCGGTCTGGAGTCCGTCCGGGTTCTCGACCACGATCTCGTAGGTCGATGTCCTGAAGCGATACTCGATCGTGAATTGCTTCCACCGCGATGGGATGCACGGTTTGAGGAAAAGCTGCTCGCCACGCTGGTGGAAGCCGAGTATGGCCTCGAGAGCCGTGCGGTACATCCAGCTCGCCGATCCAGTGTACCATGTCCACCCGCCACGCCCCAGATGCCCCTTTGCGGTGTACACGTCGGCGGCGACGACGTAAGGCTCGACCTTGTAGATGTCGACAGCCTCCGGGGAGTCGGCGTGCGTGATCGGATTGATCATCTGGAACAGCTCGAAGGCCCGGTCGCCGTCGCCCTGGAGCGCCGTTGCCAGTACCGCCCATAGCGCCGCGTGGGTGTATTGCGCGCCGTTCTCCCGCACGCCGGGGAGATATCCCTGGATGTAGCCGGGATCGTGGGTCGTTTTGTCGAACGGCGGCGTCAACAGCATGATCAGACGCGCATCCTCGCGGACGAGGTATTTGTTGAACGACTCCATTGCCATCTTGGCGCGATCCGGACGTCCGGCCCCGGAGATGACGCTCCAGCTCTGCGCGATCGAGTCGATCTTGCACTCGTCGCTGGTGCGCGATCCGAGCGGTGATCCGTCGTCGAAGTAGGCGCGCCGGTACCATTCTCCGTCCCAGGCCGACCTCTCCACCGCTTCGGCATAGGCATCGGCTTTGGCCAGTACTTCATCGCGCACGGCGTTGTCGCCCCTCCGCTCGGCGTGAACCGCGAATTTCCTGAGCGTGGCGATCAGGAACCACGCCAGCCACACGCTCTCGCCCTTCCCCTCGATTCCGACCCGGTTCATGCCGTCGTTCCAGTCGCCGCTCCCGATGAGCGGCAGGCCGTGCACGCCGACCGTGCAGGCTTTTCTGAGGGCGCGCACGCAATGGTCGTAGATCGTTCCCACTTCGTCGCTGACCTTGGGCTCGTCGTAGATCTCGTGCTCTTCCGGAGTAAGCTGGCGCATCGTGAGATACGGGACCCGGACATCGAAGACGCCCGAATCGCACGAGACCGTGACGTAGTGATCGGTCACGTATGGCAGCCACACCAGGTCATCGGAGAACTTCGTTCGCACACCGCGACCCGACTGCGGGTGCCACCAGTGCTGGACATCTCCCTCGACGAACTGCCTGGATGATGCCCGCACGATCTGCTCGCGCGCAATTTCCGGATCGCTGTAGACGAACGCCATCACATCCTGGAGCTGGTCGCGGAAGCCGAACGCGCCACTCGACTGATACAGCGCCGAGCGCGCCCACATGCGGCAGGACAGCGCCTGATAGAGCGACCACCGATTGAGCATTTGGTCGAAGCTCGGGTCCGGCGTCCGCACCTTGATCGTGCTCAATCGCTTGTCCCAGCTTCTGGCGTTGGCTTCGACCGACTCCTTCGCCTTGTCCGTCGCGCGGTGGCCGTCGATGATCCGGCGAACCGCGTCCTCGCCGTCGGCGGCTCCCAGCAGCATCACGATGTCGCGAGACTCGCCCGGGTCGATGTTGACGGTGACCTGCAGCGCGCAGCACGGATCGATCGTCGCGCCGATCGCGCCCGACAAGCCGGCACGCTCCAGAGCCGCCGGGCTCGAGATGGTGCCGTTTCTGCCCAGAAATTCCCGGCGATCCGCGGTGTAGTACGCCACCCTCTCGCTGATCGAAGCGAATGCTATCATGCCCGCGAACTGGGCATCGAAGTAGTTGCGCGCGAACATCGATTGCGTCGCTTCGTCGAAGCTCGTTCGCACCTGGTATTGCGTCAGCTCGCGAGTGACACCCAACACCCATTCGACGTACCACGTCAGCGTCAGCTTTTTTCGGGCCGGACCATCATTGCGCAGAGTCAGCACGCTGATCTTGACCGGATCCTTCTGATCGACGCCCACCTTCAGCGACGTCGTCACCGATTTGTGGGTGTGATCGAAGACGGAGTAGCCGGGCCCATGCCGCACCTTGTAAGGCGTCGGCTCATGGATCGGCAGCGCCGTCGGCGTCCACAGATCACCGTTTGCGTCATCGCGCAGGAACACACAGTCGCTCGACGGATCGCGCACCGGATCGTTGTGCCAGGGCGTGATGCGATAGAAAAAGCTGTTGCCCGACCATGTTGCCCCGGTGCCGCCCTCGCTGACGATGAATCCGCCGACCTCGTTGCCGACGACGTTGACCCACGGTGCCGGCGGCAGATCGCTCCCGGTCAGGTGGATCTCGTATTCGCCGGCTTCGTTGAATCCGCCCAGGCCGTTGAACAACTGGAGACCGGTGCCCGGATCGGCGGTGGTCGAATGGATGGCCGCGCTGCCCAGCGGAACGATGTCGCGGTTGAGAATCTCGAGCTTGGGAGGGTACCGGTCCTCGACGCCCGGAAACTCGAGGAAGTTGCCGAGGCCGAGGCCGTCGCAGTTGACCTGCACCCGCGCCATCGCCTTGAGGAGCGTGATCTCTTCGGGCTTGAGGAGATCGGCGCGTCGAATGAAGACTCCACCCGGCCGGTCCAGAAGTCCGGCCTCGCTCGACGCCATCGTCGTCGCCAGCAGCTCGTCGCTCAGCTCCTGCATGTACGTCGCCGGATGCATGTTGAGGATGACCAGATCGCAGGTGATGCCCTTCAGGCGCCAGTAATGGTGAGTGCGGAGCAGCTGTCTCACACTCGGCATTCCCACCGAGCTTTCGACCGTCGCCAGCAGAATGGGCCAGTCACCGGATATTCCCATCGACCACAGGGCCTGCTGCCCGAGCCTGTTCTCCTCCACCGCGCTCTGCGCCGGTCGGAAACCCGGATGCGGGAACATGAGATGGCCGGCGAGATCCTGGTACAGCGCCGCGTCTGCCGGCGCGATTCCCAGATCCCGGAGCTCTGCCTGCGCCTGCGCCCACGACAGATCCAGCGCGCGCCGCGCGCTGTATGGGTCGTGATAAAGATCAGCGAGCTCGACTGCGCGCTCCTTCTGCTCGGTGACGAAAGTCGTGAAGGCGACGTGGGCTGATCCGCCGGGCGGGATTCGGATCTTCACCCGCAGCGAGAAAATCGGATCCAGCACCGCGCCGACGGTCCCGCTCAGCTCGGCTCCCTCGTCGAGAGCCGCTGCGTTTCGCACCGATCGCCCGCGCCCGACGAATTTGGCGCGGTCGGTCTCGCAGCTGATCTTCCCCACCGCTTCGGGGCCGCACGCAACGACGTGCGCGCACCAGATCGCCGCTTCCGTCGCCGAGCGGGGGCGGCGGGTGGCCAGCAGCGCCGATTTCCCTTCCAGGAATTCCGTCTGGACGAAGAGGTTCTGGAACGCCGGATGCGCCCGGTCCGCGTCGGGCGGCGCCAGTACGACCTCGGAGTAGCTGGTCAGCTCGACGTCGCGCGGCTGGAGTGATCTGTTGGTCAGAATGATGCGCCGCACCTCGGCGGCGTCGTCTGATGCAACCGCGATCTCGGTAACGGTGTCGATGTCGCCGTCGCGGCGGATGAAGGTGATGCGGTCGCTGGCGAACAGCACTCGGTACCATTGCGGCTCGGTGCTCGACGGCTGGTACGCCGTGGACCACACGTGGCCGGTGCTCAAATCCTTGACGTAGCACCACTGGCCGTAGTTGTCGCGGGTGCTGTCGTGCCGCCACCTCGTCACCGCCAGGTTCCCGTATCTGCTGAAACCCCCGCCGGAGTTGGTGATGAGCGTCGTGTACGGCACGTTGCCGAGGATGCCGACCACTGGCTGTGGCGTGTGCGGCGTCTCGATCTCGCGCACCGCTGGCTTCTCCATCTCGCTCGGCACCCTCGCCGCGTCGTCACCCTGCACGTCCTGCGTAGTCAGACGCCGCGGGATGCGCTCCTGGAGCACGAGCTCGGCCGAACGCACCAGCGGATCGAGATGAAACCGTCGCGGCCAGATCTGCCGGTTCAGGGCGTTGTCGAGCGCGACGATGCTCATGCCGATGTGGTGCGCCATGAACGTGCAGACGATCGTCTTGCGCGATCCCGGAGCGGGCCGCGTGAAGTCGAGAGCATCGCGGAAGCCGTACGGCCCCAGTGCGCCCTCGGCCTCGAGACCGGTGAGATTCTTGAGTGCCTGCTTGGGCTCGACCAGCATCGCCAGGATCGTCGCGTAGGGCGCGACCACGAGCTCCTTGCTCAATCCCCGCTTGAGCGCCAGATCCGGCACGCCGAAGCCGCGGTACTGATAGGTGTGCGATCTGTCGCGCACCGCGTAGGCGGATTCGGATACGCCCCACGGCACGCCGCGCTCCGATCCGTAGGCGATCTGACGCTTCACACAGCCCTTGTGGGTCTGATCGAGCAGCGTGAAGGGAAATGTCTGCATCACCAGAGCCGGCATCAGGTACTCGAACATGCTGCCGCTCCACGACAGCAGGGTCCTCGTCCCCGCCGTCGTCGTCAGCGACCGGCCCAGCCTGAACCAGTGATCGACCGAGACGTCGTCCTTGGCGATCGCCATGAACGATGCCAGTCGCGACTCCGACGCCAGCAGATCGTAGTAGGAGTTGTCGACCGTGTTGCTGCCGATGTGATAGCCGATGGTAAAGAGCTTTCTCTTGGCGTCGAAGAGAAAACGGAAATCCATCTCTACTGCGTACGCGTGGGCACGCTCGGCGATCGCGCGCAGGCGCTTCGCATCCTGCTCCGAGCACGTCGGATCCTTGAGGATCTCGTAGCACGCCTGCTTGAGCGCCATCAGATGGCCGGCGAAGTTGCCGCTGTCCACCGTCGAGATGTAGCCGGGCTCCAGCACCCTCAGCTCGCTGAGATCGTACCAGTTGAAAAAGTGGCCGCGAAAGCGGCGCATCCTCTCCAGCGACCGGAACACCTTTTCCACGCTGTCGATCATCTCGCCGCGCGTGATGAAGCCCAGGTCCATGGCGCTGACGGTGGACAGCAGCTGCAGGCCGATGTTGGTCGGCGAAGTGCGGAGGGCGAGAACCGGCTCGGGGTCTTCCTGGAAATTGTCCGGTGCCAGCCACTGGGTTTCCTCGGTGACGAATTTCTCGAAGTACGCCCAGTGCAGCTTCGCGTATCTGATCGCCGCCTGACGCTCGGCCTCGGTGAAATAGATCTCGCCGAGGATCGCCGGCCGGCTGAGCGCGAATGCGATGCTCGGACTGGCGAGCCACGCCAGCACGAGCGGCAGCGTTCCCATGACGAAGAGGAACCGTGCATCCGGGCTCGATTCCATTCCCGCGGAGACCCAAATGCCGAGAATGACCGCCAGCAACAGACATAGCGCCGTGACGGGCCACATCCTCCGCCACGTCTCGCGCTGAGAGCCGACGCCGAGCGTGCGCTCGACCTGCGAGGCAGTCTGCCACTCGAGAAGATTGCGATGGCTGATGAAGAGGCGGTACAGCGTGCGCGCGATCGCGTCCGCCGATACGACTGCCTGGTGCGGCAGGAACACGATCGCCAGCGCGAATTGCTGGGCATTGGTGATGGCGTCGCGCCCGACCGCCAGGTAGTACGCCAGCCAGGATTGGTCGCGCGGCGGCCTGAGCAGCGAGACCGTCAGTGAGAAGAGCCACGGGTACGCGATGGCCACCAGCACGACCACCGTCCATTGAACGACAGACGCGGGTGCTACGAACCAGCCGGCGATGAGAAGCGCCAGCTGAAAGATCTCGACCAGACTGCGGCGGAGGTTGTCGACGATTTTCCAGCGCGATATCGCCGAGAGTCTGTTGGGCATCGGCCCGTCGGGACCCGGAACTGTGCCCTTGAGCCAGCCAAGCAGCTGCCAATCGCCACGGATCCAGCGGTGCTTGCGCCTGGTGTACGTCAGGTAGCGAGCCGGATAGTCGTCGTAGACTTCGACGTCCGTCGCCAGCCCGGCGCGGACCCAGTTGCCCTCGATCAGGTCGTGGCTGAGTAGGGTGTTCTCCGGAAAGCGTCCATGAGTCGCCTCCTCGAAAGCGTCGACTTCATAAATCCCCTTGCCGGTGAAGCTGCCCTCGCCATAGAGATCCTGGTACACGTCGGAGACGGCCGTCGTGTACGGATCCACCCCCGGGTGTCCCGAGTGAATTGCCGCGAAATAGGATTTGTGGGCACTCGTCAGCGAGACGCCGACACGCGGCTGGATGATCCCATAACCTTCCGTGACCCGGCCGATGCGTGCGTCGTAGTGCGCACGGTTCAACGGATGCGCGATCGTCCCCACCAGCAGCTGCGCGGCATCGCGCGGCAGCACCGTATCCGAGTCCAGCGTTATGACGTAGCGGACGTACTTGAGCCGGCTGGTGTCTCCGACGATGGTCGTGAATGCATCGGTGGCGCCGCCCCGCAGGAACTGGTTGAATTGCGCGAGCTTGCCGCGCTTCCTCTCCCAGCCCATCCAGACCTTCTGCTTTTCGTTCCACAGGCGCGGGCGATGGAGAAGAAAGAACACATCGTCCCCGCTGTTGCTGTACTTGGCGTTGAGCGTTTTGATGCCGGCCGTGGCGGCGGCGACGATCTCCTCATCGTCAGGCCGGTGCTCGGTCTTGGAGTCCGTGAAATCGCTCAGAATGGCGAACTGCAGATTCGGGTCGCGGTTGGCGAGGTACTGGACTTCGATGTGCTCGAGCGCCTCCTCCACGCCGTGGACGCTGCCGAGCAGGGTCGGCACTACCACTGCGGTCATATACTCTTCGGGGATGCCGTCATCGCGGAGCTCGAGCTTCGACATGAGGCGTGGCGGCAGCAGCAGCGTTATCAGCTGATTTATGGTACTCGTACCGATCTCGCTCGCCGGTATGAGCGCGAGCAGCGTGACGATCAGCATCGTCGCCAGCGGCGCGCTCTCGACCACTTCGAGCAGCACCGCGAGCGCCAGAGCCGTGAACAGCGAGATGCCGCCGAAGTACAGCGTGTTGGGGTGGCGCTGCGTCCACCGGTAGAGCCACTCGCCGAATGGCGGCGTGTACCCAACCCGCTCCTCGAGCACCCGACGACCATTGTCGACCAGGAAGTAGCCGACGTGCGCATGCCTCACATCCTGGGGGTCCGCCAGCTTCGCCAGCGCCAGCGCCTCGCCGGCTACTTCCTCTTCCCCACGCTTCACCCGCTTGGCGATGTGCTCGACGATGTGGCGGTAGTGGTCACGCGTGCCGAAGGTCATCGACGCGTAGTGGCCGCTCGGATCCTGTCGCAGCAGCTTCTCGGTCCCGCTCTGCGACTCGACGAAATCCTTCCAGTCAAGTCTCGAGATCGTGCGCAGGCTGGTGATGCTGTTGGCGACCGTCACCTGCGTCAGCGCTACACGGCGATTGGACCGCGTCGCTGCTTCTTCAGCGCTTGGCCCGTCCTCTCCGATCCACTGCTCGAGCCAGATCAACGGCGTGAAGTTGGTCTGGTAGGACCTCACCTGCTGGAGAAAGCGCGCTACCCATGTCGGCGTGAACGGCGGGTGGTTGTCGACGAACGCCGCCAGTGCCGCAGCCAGCGCTTGTGGCGACTCCTCGCTCGCCTCACGCAGCGCCGTCGCCGCGCGATCCGCCGATTCCACTTCCTGGAGACGCGCCGCGACGCGCAGCGCCATCCGCCGGATGTTCTCGACCAGGCCGAGACGGAGCATCGTCGGAATGGCCCACAGCTCACCCATCCTGAGCGGCGTGACCGTCTGATACTCGCGGACGAACAAAGTGATGTTGTCGAGATCGAGGTGGCCTTCGGTGTGCGCGATCAGCTCGATGGCGACCTCGTACGCGCGCGGATATCCAGCCAGCGCTCCGGTGGCGAGCTTCGGCAGCTCCTCGTAATAGCCTTTGGGGAGGTTCGTTCGAATCTCCCTTATGTGCTCCTGGACGATATAGAAATTGTCGAGGAGCCAGTCGCCGGCCGGGCTGATGTCCAGTCCGCGCTCGGCGCCGGCGTTCAGCTGATGGTAGACCCTGTCGAGGACTTCCCTGGTGTCCTCGAGGCGTTGGAGGAGCGGGCCGGCGCCCCGCTGCTTCTGGGCGGGCAGCAGATGATGGCCGCGTGCCACCGCGCGTGCGCGCTCACCCAGGCGTTCCAGACCGAGAACTTCGCCGCGAATGGGACCGACGAGCTCTTCGCTCGCTCCATTTCGGGAGCGCCGGAGGAAACGACTGAGAATTGTTGTAGGAGCTTTGGGCGGGATCGCTGTTGCCACGTCACTTACTCAACGCCAAAGATGTGCCGCTCTCGAGTGGGGCACGTCCAGCAAGATATCCCGTTTTCTATTCGGCGTAATACGCCTGGATACAGAGCGTTACCAGGTTCTGGCGGATCCGCTCGTGTTGATCCGGCGACTGTGGACGAAGCGGCTCCGTAAGGGTGTTCCAGACCTCCTTGAACGCCACCAATAATTCCTCGGGATGCGCGCCGTTCTCACGGGCTTCACGAGCCACTCTCTTGAGCACCATCGCGACTTCGGGCGACGGACCATTTGCCAGTGCGAGCTGGGCAGCGAGAGCTGACCGCAACTCCTGCATCGTACTCTCTGAGAGTGGGCTCACGGGCGTTTGGGCAAATTGCGTTCGGCCGCCTCGGACCAGGGTGCCCCGGGGTGGACATTTGTTCCTAAATATCTAGGGCGAGCTAGTTACACGCTAGGCAGGACTTGAGGTCCACAAGTTGCCGACTGTGCCCTCCTTACGCGCAACCGGCGGGTTTGTTGGAAAATGTGTTGATTCTCGCGCGCGACGAGATCGTTGCGGCGTTGTTGGGTTTGCTGGTCGAGCTTCAAGGGTTTAGCCCAAGGTTCCCGGGAAGGCATGAGACCCCCGCGGAGGCGCTCCGTCGCGGCCCTGTTCATGCCGTCCTGATCGACTGCGATCACCCTGAATGCAGCGAGCGGCTCCTCTCGGAAATCCGGAAGGAAGCCGCTCGACCAGTTCTATTCAGCCCATTCGGTCACGGCGATCAAGGTCGGGAATTCGCCGCCAGGGAAGGGGCGAGATTCTTCACACTTCCGACTGACCCCGACACTTTCAGCAAGGCTCTGCGGCTCTGATCAATCCTCGGCGCGCTCGACGTCCGGATCTTTCGCCTTGTCGCGCTTGGCAGAAATCCGGTTGGGGTTTTTCTCGGATTCCTTCAGGTGCCGCTTGTCGATCTCACGCAGATGCTCGTCGTCGGTCCGGAACTTCTGATCGGTAGTGATCGCGTCCTTCTGATGCTGCCCGTTGCTCTTCATCTCATCCCCTACATGGTTTCGGACGATGAGATGGTACAGGAAGCATGCCGCGATCGAACGTCAGCGGATGCTGATACCGCCCATCAATCGAACGAGCGTGGCATCCGCGGGCACGGAGTACACCTGCGCCCCGACGTCGAGAATTCTCTTTACCACCGCCGTCACTCCACCGAAAACCGCCGGACGCACGATCGGATTACGCAGCTCGACCTGGGTCTGATCGACAACGCCGTTGCCGTCGGTGAAGCCGACCTGGAAGTGCGGGTCGATTCGATTGGCACCCGCTCCAGCGTAGAACGACAAGCCGCGAGTGCCGGGCGCGAAACCGGCAGCCACCTCTGCGCCGAACATGTTTGGATGGAACGTGTCCTTTGACGGATTGGTGCCGAAACAAGGATTCGACGACGAGGTCTGTTGCAGCTCCGATCGAGGGCAGGTGATCGGGCCCTTCACATTGCCGAACGTTCCATGCACCCGCAGCATCAGAGTCGTTCCGTTCGAGAGCGGACCGCTGTCGAAGTGGTGCGCCTGCGAGACTGCGAAGCTGAAAAGGTTCGGGGTGGCCTTGGCTATGGTTACGGGAGGCAGGTAGGCGGCTTCCAGCGCGAACCCGAACGGGCCGCCCACGGTGATGCGCGGACGTCCGAATACCGGCGAGAGCGAGGTGTGCTCACTCTTTTGCTTGAAGCAGGCGCCCGTCTGCTCGATCGACTGATTGGGCTTGGGTATGTACTCACCCTCGGCGCCGATTCTTAACGCCGTCGGCGCGAGCACCTCGGGCGCCGTCGCCATCGAGAACACGATCGGCGCTGTATAAAAGGCCAGCAGCTTGCCTTCGTTGCTCGACTCGTCCACCCGACACTGCGCGCTCACCGCATTTTGCGCGGCAAACAACATCAAACCAATCGACAAACCCCGACGCATTCTCGCTCCTCTTCAGCTAATGCTCTGTGAGCAGACTAAAGTATGGGCACGCGGGCCACGTTGCGACAATCGACCGGCGGGCGCAGGAATCAGCGGCGCCAGCGTATGCGCCAACAAGGCGAACTGCACCGAGCAAATGCTGACGTCAGCGTTTACGCACGCTCGGCGCCTGCCTCATATATGTGCGGACCATGCACTGCGAGTAGAAGGTCGGATGCTCAGTGTAAGCGCTCCATTTGGGGTTGGCGCGCATCATCTCATCATCATATGCGGTGAACAGGGAAGCCTTCTCCCTGGCCTGCTCGCCGCTGCGATTGGCTGCCCTCGTCGCGAGTGCGTACCCGACATAGTACCAGGCATGCCAGTCGTGGATCGCGCGCAAGTCCGAAACGAGCAGTCCGGTCATTCGATGATCGAAATGATCGTGGGGGTTCGCGCGCATGCTGGGATCAGTGGAGTGGAGCTCGATCGTTGCTGCCGGTCTATCTGAACCCACGAGCTCGGCGATCGTGCCGACCAGATCTCCCCAACCGTTATATGTAGTGCTGCCGTCGACCGCTGTCATCGAGGCGATGGCGTCTCGCCGCAACTTCCGAAGGCTCTGGCTCCCGTACCTCGGGAATCCCGCTCCGTTCCGGCGTCCGTCGGGCAGCCGCAGAAAATAGGAGACGGTTTTCCCCAAAACGCAGCTCTCCATGTGATGCAAGCGGATGACGCTCACGGCACATCGCACCGCCATACCAGCGGTGGTGTCGCGCAGCCCGGCCACCCGAGTCGACGCCAGCGCCGCCCGTTCGCGAGTATGCCAATAAGCCGAATCGCGACCATCGTCGCCGGCAGTGAGGTAAATGAAGGTGACAGAGTCACCGAGCGCGACCCGTTTTCCAACGACATCTCCCATGAAGAGCTGCCAGTCATCCTCATGGGCCACGATCACGAACGAATGTGTTGGGTTAGGTCGATAGTTATCTAACGCAGCTTGGCCGTTTGCCGGACCTGACGCCATCGCCGCAGCGAGTGCCAAGGCGAGCCATTTCGATCGTTTCATTGATCCAGATTAGCCCGCCGAAATCAAAAGGCACAGGGGACGGCGCATTTTTCCGCTCACGCACCGCTCTTTGACCGAAAAACAAAGCAGGCGGAGCACCAGTCGTTCGGTGTCCGCCTGCTGTTAGTTTCTTATCTATCTGGCCGAATCAGGCGACCTTAACGGCCTCGACTTCGATATTGATCTTGATGTCGTTGCCGACCGTCAAACCGCCCGTCTCGAGCAGCTGATTCCATACCAGGCCATAGTCGCGACGGTCCAGCTTGCCCTGCGCGCTGAAGCCGACGCGCTCACCGCCCCATGGATCCTTGGTCTGCCCTTCGAAGTGGACGTCCAAAGTGATCTCTCTCGTGACATCGCGAATAGTCAGATCACCGGTGAGCTTGAACTCGTTGCGATCTCCCTCGATGCGGGTGCTCTTGAAGCGGATTTCCGGAAACTTCTCGACGTGGAGAAAATCGGCCGAGCGGAGGTGATTGTCCCGCTGATCGGTGCGGGTGTCGATGCTGGCGGCCTTGAGCGTTGCCACAACCGACGAGTTCTTCGGGCTCTTCTCATCGGTGAAAATGCTTCCTTCGACGTCAGTGATCCGACCCTTCACGGTCGTGATCATCAGATGCTTGGCCGAAAACTCGACGATCGTATGGCTGGGATCGAGCTTCCACTCCGTCTTGGTTCCCGCCGCGGGGGCCGTCTGTACTGATGCTGTCATCTCTCTCTCCATTTGCGCCGGTGCAGGGTTAGCCCCGCTTGGGCTTGTTAAACTTGACTACTTACTGCGAGTGTGCTAGTATACTTTAGTAAGTTACTGGTGTCAAGGATCGATCTTCTTAACATTTGAGCCATGGCCGATACGCCTTCTCCACCACCAACCCACCAGGTCTGCTCCCGGTTCCACCGGGCTATCGAGCTCATCGGTAGTCGGTGGACCGGAGCCATTCTACAGACCCTGCTCCAGGGAAGGACTCGTTACGCCGTCATAAAGGTTGCCATCCCTGACATTACCGATCGAATGCTGTCAGAGCGGCTTCGCTCGCTGGAGGCCGAGGATCTGGTGTCGCGTCGGGTGATTCCCGAGAGCCCGGTGCGCGTCGAGTACGAGCTCACCGCCAAGGGCCGCGAGCTACAGGACGCGCTTAACGAGATAGCCAGCTGGGCCGAGCGTTGGATTCCGCTGCCCGAGGATCAGGTCGAAGAAAAACACCGTCCCCGACAACGTCCACACAAGATCCGGTCTGCGTGACGTGCCCACAGGGCGCTGAATAAATTTTTCAGCGCCCTTTTTGTCTCGAGTGGTCACACTCGTCGTGTTTTATTCGTAGGTTAGCGATCGGTTGATCCGAACTTTCAGCGGAGATTGCTTCATGCGGACGTTGTTCCCATCGGTCCTCGTCGCCGTAACAAGTCTCGCTTTCGTTTCGCAGCCGGCCGACACGCCGCTGCGCGGATTTTTTTCGCAGTCCGTGCAGGCAGAGCGTGAGCTCGAGGCCCGATTCAAGGCCATGCCCGAGCCGGCGCGCATGAGGGAGGCGATGCGCCGGCTGAGCGCGCGTCCGCATCACGTCGGTTCTCCCTACGACCGCGACAATGCAGAATGGATTCTCGCTCAGTTCAAGTCGTACGGATGGGACGCGCACATCGAAAACTTCGACGTTCTGTTTCCAACTCCCGTCGATCGTTTAGTAGAGCTGATTGCGCCGACCACCTTCAGGGCCTCGCTCCAGGAGACCGCGGTTCCCGGAGATCCTACCTCGAGCCAGCAGTCCGAGCAGCTTCCGTCTTACAACGCCTATTCCATCGACGGCGATGTCACCGGACCGCTCGTCTTCGTGAACTACGGAGTGCCCGCCGACTACGACGAGCTCGCGCAAAGGGGAATTTCCGTAAAGGGCGCGATCGTTATCGCCAAGTACGGTGGATCGTGGCGTGGCATCAAGCCGAAGGTCGCCGCGGAACACGGCGCCATCGGTTGTCTCATTTACTCCGACCCCAGAGACGATGGCTACGCTGGCGGAGACGTCTTCCCCGCCGGGCCGATGCGCCCCGCTCAGGGAGTCCAGCGCGGAAGCGTCGCCGATATGCCCGTGTATCCCGGAGACCCACTCACGCCCGGCGTCGGCGCCACCAGGGACGCGAAGCGTTTGACCGTGGCGCAGGCCCAGACCATTACGAAAATCCCGGTCCTGCCAATTTCCTACGGCGACGCGCGGCCGCTGCTCGCCGCCCTCGGCGGACCACTCGCGCCTCCGGCCTGGCGTGGAGGTCTTCCCATCAGTTATCGCCTCGGCGCCGGGCCGGCGAAGGTGCATCTGCGCGTCAAGTCCGATTGGAGTCTCAAGACTCTCTATGATGTGATCGCCACGCTGCCGGGAACGACCGAGGCGGATCAATGGGTTATCCGGGGCAATCATCACGACGCCTGGGTCAACGGCGCCGAGGATCCCATCTCTGGTCAGGTCGCCGAGCTCGAGGAAGCGAGGGCAATGGGCGCGTTGTACAGCCAGGGATGGCGGCCGAAGCGTACGATCATCTACGCCGCGTGGGACGGCGAAGAGCCCGGACTGCTCGGCTCGACGGAGTGGGTCGAGACCCACGCCGACGAGCTCAAGGCACACGCCGTCGCGTATCTGAACAGCGACACCAACGGCCGCGGCTATCTGCAGGTCGAGGGATCGCATTCGCTCGAGAAGTTCATCAACGGAGTTGCCGCCGACATCGACGACCCCGAGGCCGACGTCAGCGTGTGGAAGCGACTCCAGGCATCGCGCATCGTGAACGGCTCGCCGGATTCCCGCCGCGACGCTCGCGAGCGCGAAGACCTGCGGATCGGTGCGCTAGGCTCAGGGTCCGACTACTCGTCATTCATCGATCACCTGGGAATCGCCTCGCTCAACCTGGGTTACGGCGGCGAAGATGACGGCGGCATCTATCACTCGATTTACGACGACTTTTACTGGTACACACACTTCAGTGATACTGCGTTCGTTTACGGCAAAGCTCTCGCTCAGACGGCGGGCGTAGCGGTGCTGCGCCTCGCCAACGCCGACGTCCTGCCGTTCGGCTTCACCAATCTTGCCGAAACAGCCAGGGGTTACGTGAAGGATCTGGAAGATCTTCGGAATCGGCGCGCCGAACAGATCGCAGAGCGCAATCGTCAGATTGACGATGGCTTTTTCAGGTTCACCAGCGATCCGCGGTCACCGGTGATGGCGCCGGAGCGCCAGGCTGCGCCCCCACAGCTCAACTTCGCCCCCCTGCTCAACGGGCTTGATTCACTCGATCACTCTGCGTCGCGTTACGAGAAGGCATACGCCGCGGCCGTCACCGCTGGCCGCACAGGCGTCGCCAGAACCGCCAATGATCGCCTGATTCAGGCAGAGCGCGCGCTCACCTCGAGTGACGGTCTGAAGAACAGACCGTGGTACGTGCACATGCTCTACGCACCCGGGTTTTATACCGGCTACGGCGTGAAGACGATTCCGGGTGTGCGTGAAGCGATCGAGCAGGGTCAGTGGCAGGACGCTGACAGGGAGATCGCACGCGCTGGTGCTGCGCTGGAGCGCGAGGCCACGCTAATCAGCCAAATCGCTGCGACTCTGTCTGGTGCCTAGAAAGTAGCCTGATAGTTCAGCCGAAAACCGCGCGCTGGCTGGGGGATGAAGTCCTTGATGACAGAGAGATTATCCCGGTAGACGCGGTTGAACAGGTTGTCGCAATGAAGGCTGATATTGTTGACCAGGCGCTGCCGTGTGATGCGCACGCCGACGCCGACGTTTACTATAGCGTATCCGGCGGTTGGGGTGTCGCCGTCGCCGAGCCGCGTTTGCTTTGCCGCTCCGCGAGTCTCGATCATTCCCATGTAGATCGGATCCTGGTATGTCAGACGCAGGAGGCCTCGCAGGGGAGGCGTGAAAGGAAGCGGCACGTGCTGTCTGGTGTCCTCCGCGTTCACATAATCAGCGCCTGCCTTGATCGCAAAGCTCTGGAGCGGCTGGACGGTAGCGCTCGCATCGAACCCGAACAGGCGGGCGCTGGTCGCGGCGAATTGGCGGACGGGAAAACCTTGAACCGTATCGCCACGCAGGAATCCGTAGATGTAGTGACTGATGGTGTTCACGTACGGCGATAGTTCAAAGGACGCGTTTGCGAAGCTCCCTTTGAGCGATGCGTCCGCGCCCAGCCCGGTTTCTGGGTCCAGCCCTGCGGTTCCTACCGTGTACGTCCCACTCGCGGCATCGAGTCCGTTCGCGAACAATTCCTGAACGGTGGGCGCGCGAAATGAGCGGGCAAGACTCACGGATCCGGACAGACTCGGTCTTATTTGCTGGATCGCCCCGAGTGACGCGGTCAGCGCGTTGGAGAGGCGTGATTCGTTGATCGTCTGGAAAAACGGGTCGGTCGATTGCGGATACGGCCGCGTCTGGATTTTGTCGTAGTCGTATCTGAGCCCGGCTTGCAGGCGAGTGTTTTGTGCCGCCGAATATTCTTCAAATGCATATCCCGCGATTCCCGTCGTCCGCGAGTTCGGGCCGAGCGGTTGGTCGCCCGATATGGTGAGATCTTCGATGTTCGTCCACAGGCCCAGCGTGCCCTCGAGCTTTCCGAGAGCGGGATGCTGGAGCTGCAGGACGCCGTTGAACGCCCGCTTGTGGAAATGGTTGGCTTGAGGATCCGACACACCGCTCGCGTCCTGAGCGGTAGGAAACTCGGAATGGCTGTAGTCGTTGAAGCTACCGTTGAATCGCAGTTGTTTGCCGAATGACAGATCAGGATCGAGCAGACTGCGAAATTCAATTGTGTTCCGTCGCTCATCGATTCGCGACGTAGTCGGAGGCACGTTTACAAAATCCGGATTCGGCGGCACTCCGGGTATGCCGTAATTCACCTCGTAGTGCTTGGCACCGATTCCGAAAGTCCCGGTGTTGCCCTGATACGCATAGCCGACACCCGCTTCGCCACTGTGGTCGAAGGTCTGCGGCATCCGATCGAGATTGAACACCGTACCAGTCCCTGGATCGGTGTAGTTCCCGGAGGGAATCCGGATGTCGCTGGACCTCACTCCTCCAGCGGACACGCGAAAGGCCTGATTCCCGCGGCTGTAGACGTTGTTGACGTAGCCCGAGCCTCCACCGCTTACCGTATTCCCTTCGATGGCCATCGTGCCGGATACCGGATGGTCGGACACCGACGGAACGATGTCGGTGATGACGTTCACCAAACCACCGATCGTGCTGGGACCATAGAGGATCGTCGCCGGACCCCTGACGACGTCGACCTGCGAAATGCTGATCGCCTCGATTGGAGTAGCATGTGCCGGATCGAAGGTCGCCAGGTCACCCATGCGTAGGCCGTTTTCGAGAACGAGGACCTCGTTGTCGCCCAGACCTCGCAGAACCGGACGCGATGGAGCTGACCCCAGGCTGCGCACCGAAACGCCGGGGAGATCCGAGATTTTTTCGGCGAAGCTCATTCCCGAGCTGTTCTCGAACTCCAGGCGCGACTTGGATGCGGTCGACTGGTATTGCTCGTCGGACGGGCGGGCTACAGGTGAGGCGGAGACCACCACCTCTTTCAGCTGAATTGCGGATTCCCGGAGGTCGAACGAAACCTGCGTGCTGCCGCTGGTCACGCTGATGGTGTCCGTCGCTGACGCGTATCCGGTGACGCCGACGAATACTCTGTAGATGCCCTTCGGAACGTCCGGAAAGCTGAACTCTCCGCGCGCCCCGGTGTGCTCGATTCGATCGAGTTCCAGCAGTCGCACGGTTGCGCCAACTATGGGCTTGCCGGCGCTTTGAACGGTCCCGTTTACGGTTTGGGCCTGCAGCAAAAGGGGTGTAAGCGGTAACCCGGCCAGTGCAACGCAGACCCAGATGAGCGGGTTTCGAATGATCCGTAACCTCTGTGTCGTTGGGCGGACGCGAGTGGCTAGGGACGGAATCGAACCGCCGACACGCGGATTTTCAGTCCGCTGCTCTACCAACTGAGCTACCTAGCCAAGCCGGCTGCGAGCCGGAATCAACAATTAAAACGCCTTGTTGAACGTAATCAACCTACATTCCCGCTACTTCGAGGACACCTCGCTGACTAGTGCGGTTACTCACTGACGACTGCGGACTACGGACTGACAACTGCGGGCTGCGGGCCAAATACAACTTCGTAGTGCTGACTGACTGACTGCGGATTGGGAGACTAACTCCGCAGTGAGGGCATATTGCGGGCTACGAGCTAGGGCAAAAAGCAGTAGTCGAAAACCTCTTCCTGTATTGTTTAGTTCGCAGGCCGCATTTCGCTGCCCTGTCCGCAGGCCGCAGCCCGCAGCGTTAGTTCGCAGGTCGCAGTACGTACGCAGTACGCAGTTAGTCTCCCAACCCGCAGTGAGTTAGCAGTACGAAGTGGGAGTTGGCCCGCAGTCCGCAGGTGTCAGTCCGCACTCCGCTGCCCGTAGGTCGCCGTGATCACCGATTTGATGCCTCCGCGGACGTTGAAGTCGCCGATCACCCGCAGCCATTTTGGCGATGCGCTCGACACCAGGTCATCGAGTATGCGGTTGACCGCGCGCTCGTAGAAAATTCCGTCGTTCCTGAAGCTCCAGAGGTAGAGCTTGAGGCTCTTGAGCTCGAGACACTTGTCCGCAGGCACGTAAGTGATGCGAATCGTGCCGAAGTCGGGGGCGCCGCCCTTGAGCAGAGCCAGCTCCTCGGCGTCACTTTCGATCCCGCCAACCGGACAAAGCGACGTGAACTCCGAGCAGTCCATGTGGATCTCGTAGTCACGGTTTGCGTAGGGGTTGTCGAACGTCTCGAGCAGCTCTGGTCTGGGCATCCCCCAACGATGCACCTCTGCCCCGCGCGGATCAATCCGCGGAGATCAATCCGCGGAGATCACTCGTCGCGAAGCTTCCGCGACATCTCCTCTAGCAGCCGCCGCTCGTCCCTGGTCAGACTTTC
>DASXGU010000171.1:0-2704 GCA_036488915.1 Gemmatimonadaceae bacterium
CGATCGATCATTTTGCCGGTCTTGGAATCGTAGGACTTGTTGAATGCCGCGCCGTCGAACAGGTCCATGGTCGACAGTGTCGCCAGCGCTCTCTGGATCCGCTGGGTATAGACGGCGTCGGACACGAGGCCAAGCTCATGAGCGGCGTAGGTGGCGCCGAGTCCGCTGGCGACGTCCCACATGGTGACGTACTGGTAGGTATCGTGAGCCCGCGCGAGCCCGGTGGATGGCTGATAGTTGCGATTGACGAACGCCCAGGCGACCCGGGAGGCATCCATGTAGATCTGGCGCTCGTCGACCATCGATCCGGGCGCCGCCGCGATGGGCTGCGCCGGGGCAGTTTCGGGTGTCGGTGTTGGACGCGCTGGGGTCCGGGTCGTCGTCTTGGGGCGAGAGCTGGTTTTGCGCGTCCGCTGCGCATCCAGCTTCGCGGCGGAGCCAAGTATCAGGACCAGTGTCAGCGCTCGGACTATGGGGTCGATTCGCATTAATTCGGCGTTAGGATCGAGTATTGGACCCTCGTTTATGCAGGAAACCGGCCGCCCACCTAGGTCATTGAGGGACATGAGTTTCTGAGCGTGCCAAGCCCCGAAGCGCACCGCGATTTGTGGCCATTTATGCCTGCAAGGGTACGAATCTGGCATTAGCCGAGGGCTGACTCATGGGCAGCGGCGGGTACGCTTGAAACGAGCGCGAAAACCGCCACGCAAAGTGCTCGGATGAGTTACAGGAACTACCAACTGAGAGAACAGATATGAGACTGAACCATCATCGGAATGCGATCATCGCGCTGGCTGCAGCGGCGGCGCTCTGGGCGGCACCGCGACCCGCGCACGCGCAGAGCTCGCTCCATCCTTCCTTCTACGGCTCCGCCGAGTTCAACACCCGGCACAGTCAGTTCTACCTGCTCGGGATGTACGTGGGCATGGGCGGATTGGGCTGGTCGCCTTACTTCAACGTGAACGCCTACGATCTCCACTACCGGCCGATTCGCAACAGCGCGGCGACGGCGAATCTCACCGCGGTCTCGCCAACCATAGGTCTCGCGTATGCGGGTCGGACGGGCGGCGTCTCGGCGGGCGTAGGCTACGCTTTCGTCCACAACGAGAATCCCGGAGCGCCGGGCGCCGAGGGCGGTGGCAGCAGCGGCGTTACCGCCAGTTTTGGGGCGTATCACGACGGAACCGGCAGACGGCCGATGCGCACCCAGCTGTTGGCGAACTACAACTTCGGCAGCCACTATGCCTGGGCTCGCGGCCGCGCGTCAGTTCCGTTCGGCAACTCGATGAATCACCCGATGCGGCTTGGTGCCGAAGTGGTCGGCCAGGGCGGCGGCAAGAACGGCAACACCAGCAACTCGTGGCAGGTCGGGCCCACACTCGAGTACGGCTGGACTCCTCAGTTCAGAACGACCCTCGCCGGCGGGTACGAATCGGTTGGCGGATCGGGACCGGCCTTCGTGAATCGCGAGAACGCGGCGTACATCAAGCTCGAATTCTCACTCACTCCGTGAGCGGTTGAAGGGTCTCGCCCAGAACAAAACCCCCGGCTCGCCGGGGGTTTTTTCTTTTCCTGGGGAAGTCAGCTTGCCGGCGCCGGCGCGGGGGGAGTGAGCGGGACCACCGGATGCTTGAGGTGAAACCCCGTCGCCTCCTGATAAGCGCGCGCGACAGCCAGAAGCTTGGCCTCCTCGAACAACCCACCGAGGAACGTGATCGAGACGGGAGTGCCATCGTCGCGAAAGCCGTTGGGAAGGATCACGGCGGGATGTCCGGTGAGATTGGTCGCCACCAGCTGGTTGAGGTTGGCGGCGCCGGTGGGAGTCACGATGACATCGACCGTCTTCATCAAATCATCCCATTTCTGGATGGCAAGCGACCGCACCCGATTGGCATTCACGTAGTCGACGGCCGGAATGAAGCGCGACGTACGGAACGAGTTCGGCCAATCGAACTTGCCCTGCTGCACCAGCTCCTTGTCGCGGCCTGAGCGCGTGAGCTCGTCGAACGACGCGGCGGCTTCGGCGCTGAGGATGAGCCGCATCGCGTCGTAGGGCATGTCGGGCAGGTCGACGGGAATCAGCTTGATCCCCATTCTGCTCAGCACGGCAAGTGCAGCGTCGTCGAATGGTTTGGTCGGGTGAAGGCTGCGTTTGGCATCCGCCGGATCGAGCTGCGGGGTGTCGAACGCCGACTTCACGTAACCGATGCGCAGCTTCCTGGGCGACAGCCTGGCGTCCCAGTGGTACGTCGCCGGGAGCACGGTGTTGTCCTGGCCGTCCGGACCGTAGATCGCGTCGAGAACCATGGCGCAGTCTTCGACGCTCCGGCAGATCGGGCCGAGCTTGTCCATCGTCCACGAGAGGGCCATCGCGCCGGTGCGCGGCACTCGGCCGAATGTCGGGCGTAGTCCAGTCGTCCCACAGCGTGTCGAGGGCGACGAAATCGAGCCGAGGGTCTCGCTGCCGATGGCGAATCCGACCAGACCAGCGGCGGTGGCCGATGCCGGGCCCGCCGACGATCCGCTGGAGCCCTGATCGACCTTCCAGGGATTTTTCGTGGTGGCGCCGAACCAGATGTCGCCCTGAGCGAGCTCGCCGAGGGTGAGCTTGGCGACCAGCACCGCTCCAGCGGCGTCGAGTCGCTGGACGACGGTGGCGTCGGCGTCGATAACCTGGTCCTTGTACGGGCCGGCACCCCAGGTT
>DASXGU010000180.1:0-5531 GCA_036488915.1 Gemmatimonadaceae bacterium
TGCATTCTCTTCCACACTTCGTCGCGCATGGCGCGAGTGACGGCGAAGTCAGGGTTCTTGACTGCGCCGGTCGCCTTCACGGTAAGGGCATAGTCGGCGATGGCGTCTCTGAAACGCCCGACGTTCGTCCCCAGAGCGCGCATGAAGCGCGCTTCGGCGGCGGCCATCGTGCTGTCACTGGCAACCACATCCGGCGTGATGCCACCACCGCCATAAACGGTTCGACCGGCGTCGGTGTGGAATCGAGCGCGGGTGATGGGCGGAAGATCGGTCTCATCGTCGTCGTCGCTCGGCTGGCGGCGGGTGATGGATCGTCCGGAGGGAGTGAACCAGCGGGCGGTGGTGATCTTCAGGCCGCCGTCGGAGCCGAAGGGAAAGACGCTCTGTGCGCTTCCCTTTCCGTAGGTCGGCGTGCCCACGATCACGGCGCGATCGTGATCCTGGAGCGCGCCGGCGACGATCTCGGCGGCGCTGGCGCTCCGCCCGTCGACCAGAACCAGCAACGGCATCTGCGGCCAGCGCTGTACGGCGGTATCGGCGTACTCGCGATCCGCGTCGGGCAGTCTGCCGCGCATGCTGACGATTTTCTGGCCCGGATCGAGAAACAAGTCCGAGACTCCCACTCCCTGGGTCAACAGGCCACCCGGGTTGGTGCGCAAATCGAGAATGAGCGTTTTCATCCCCCGCGACTGCAGCGTCGTGATGGCCGCTCCCAGCTCTTTGGCCGTCGAATCGCTGAACGCCTTGAGGTCGATATAACCGACTCCGTTGCCGAGCAGCGCCGTCCTGCGCACAGCGCTCTGATGAATCGTGTCTCGCTGCACGGTGATGTCCATCGGCGCGACGATGCCGGCCCGCTCGATTTTCAGCGTGACGCTGGTCCCCGGCTTCCCACGCAGATATTTCGACGCCTCTTCGTTGGTCCAGCCCTTGGTGGACTTTCCGCCGATCTCTATGATGCGGTCGCCCGGCTGCAGCCCGGCGCGCTCGGCGGGGCCGCCGGGGAGCGGAGCCACAACGATCAGCCAGCCGTCAGCGGCGTCCACCTCGACGCCGAGCCCGGCGTAGTTGCCTGAAGTCGTCTCGTTGAGCCGCGCGAAGCGATCGGGAGGCAGAAACGTGGAGTACGGATCGCCGAGCTCGTAGAGCAGTCCATCGACCGACTTCTTGTATAACGCGGAATCGTCGACCGGATCTACGTAATCATTCTGAACCCGACGAAGGACGCTCTCGTAGAGCTGGGTGCCCTCGTAGACGGTGAACGTCCCGGTGTGCGCTCCGCGCTGGAGCAGCCAGGCGCCGGTGACCAGCGAAACGAGCAGGGTTCCGGCCACGATCATGGTCCGTGCTCTGGCCGAGGCGCTCGGAAGCTTGAATCTCATATTATGTCTAACCCTTGATGCCGCGAAATGTTTGCGGGAACGTCGACGCGAGAATGCCTACCAGCCGCTTGTGCACGGTTCGCTGCTCGCCCGTCCCGTCTATCAAGTTGATTGGTCCACACTCTGGATGGGAGGCCTGCCACGCGGGATCGGCGAACTGTTTGAAGGCTGAGTTCACCCGCTGGTGAAAATCGTCGCCTGAGCTTTCGATCCGATCCCGCGCACCGCGGGCGTCGGCCCTGCCGAGTCCCTGCGCGGCGGGGACGTCGAGCAGCAGGGTTAGATCGGGAACGAGGCCCCCGGTGGCCAGGCGGTTGGCGGCGCGAATCTCGGCCTCCGGCAGACCGCGGCCCGCGATCTGGTAAGCATAGGTGGAGAGAAAAAACCTGTCGACCAGAATCACCACTCCTTCGTCGAGTGCCGGTCGCAGCTCCCTGGCAACCAGCTCGGCGCGCGACGCCATGAACAGCAATGCCTCCGTGGCGGCAGTGATGTCCTTCTCGGGGTGGAGCAGGATCTCGCGGATGTCGTCACCGACGGGGGTTCCACCCGGCTCCCGAACCCCGCGGGCCGTGACACCAGCCGCCGCCAGACGCTCGGCCAGCAGCTTTATCTGTGTTGTCTTGCCGGCGCCTTCGACTCCCTCGAAGACGATGAGACGTCCGCGCGCCATTTAACCGAGCGTGATGATCGGGCTGGCGGCGCCTTTTTTCATTCCGTCCATGATCCACTGATTCACGCGCAGCATCAGCTTGTCGAAATTCTCCTGCGACGAGACCGCTCGCTGGTATGCCGGCTGGGCCTGGATCTTCTCGAGCATCGCGTCGAGCTGCTGCTCCATCTCGGGCGTGGGATTCTCACCATTCTGGATCAACTGCTGGGCGTCGCCGCGGAGCTTCTCCATCTGCTGGAGCAGCGCCACCGCGTCACGATCGTCGTTCAGCCCCTCGCTCGATCTCTTGAGGGCCTGGTATTCGGGACTCTGCCCAATAAGCCTGCCCAGATCCTTTGCTTTTTCTTCCAACATCATCTCTCCTTTACTTTCGAGCAGGCTAAATGCGGTGCGCGATCACGAATCGTTCGCGTCCGGCCAGGTCGAGCAGCACCTCGATGCCGTCGTATCGGCCATCGACGGCGATGGATTCGGCGACGCTTCCCGCGCGCCGGGTATCGACCTCGAGCGCCAGAAATCCACGCGGCGCCAGAAGATCGGGGGCCCGGCGAATGAGCTCGCGCGTCACCGACAACCCGTCCTGCGGACACAGCAGCGCCAGGCTGGGCTCCCAGTCGCGGACATCGGCGGGGAGCTCGGGAACTTCGGCGAAGCTGATGTACGGTGGATTGCACACGATGGCGTCCAGCTTTTCTCCCGCCAGAGGGGCAAGCAGCGAGCCGTGGCGAAACTCGACCGGCGATTTGAGCGCGCCGGCGAACGTCGCGGCGTTCGCGGCAGCGACGGCAAGGGCATCGAGTGAGACATCGGTGGCAAATACGAGATCGAAGCCGGCCTCGAAGGCCAGGGACAGCGCAATTGCGCCGGAGCCGGTGCCGACGTCAGCGATGCGGCGGGTCGTCCGAGAGCAGCGCTCGAGAACTCGTTCCACCAGCACCTCGGTCTCGACCCGCGGAATGAGCACGCGCTCGTCGACATCGAGAGTGAGATGGCGAAAGGAAGCGCGTCCGACGGCGTAGGCCAGCGGCGCGCCGGCGGCGCGTTTCATGGCGGCGCTGATGACCGCGCGCGCGACCTCGGGCGAGGCATCGGCGACGGAGTTGGCCGCCGCCCAGAAGCGCGGGACATCGAGCACCGCGGCGATGATGTCGCGGGCCTCGCGCTGGGCATCGTCGATGCCTTCGGCGTCGAGCATGGCCGCGCAACCAGTCAGCAGATCGCCAATCGTGCCGATCGGCAGCGACTTCACGAAGAACGGCCCCCCGACTTTATTCACCAAGTTTCTCCTCCACGTCGGCAACCTTGAGCGCTTCGATGAACGGATCGATCTCGCCGTCGAGCACTCGCGTGAGCTCGTGGAGGGTGAGATTGATGCGGTGATCGGTGACGCGGTTCTGGGGATAGTTATACGTGCGGATCTTGGCCGAGCGGTCGCCCGTTCCGACCTGGGTCTTCCGCATCCGCGAGCGCGCCGCTTCCTGCTCGGCGATCTTGGCGTCGAGCAGTCGCGCGCGAAGAACCTCCATCGCCTTGAGCTTGTTCTGGAGCTGCGACTTCTGATCCTGCTGGCTGACGACGATCCCGCTGGGAATGTGGGTGATGCGCACGGCCGAGTCGGTGGTGTTCACGCTTTGGCCACCGGGCCCCGACGAGCGAAAGACGTCGATGCGCAGATCCTTGTCCTCGATCTTGAGATCGATCTCCTCGGCCTCCGGGAGAACGGCGACGGTAGCAGCTGAGGTATGAATACGACCCTGACTCTCGGTGACGGGAACTCGCTGCACGCGATGGACGCCCGACTCCCAGCGCATGACGCCGTAGGCTCCTTCACCCTTCACCTTGAATATGGCTTCCTTGACGCCGCCAAGCGTACCGTCCGATTGCGATATCACCTCAATGCGCCAGCGTCTTCCTTCGGCGAAGCGGGTGTACATGCGGAGGATGTCGGCGGCGAAGATGGCGGCTTCGTCGCCGCCGGTGCCGCCCCGGATCTCGACGATGGCGGGGCGATCGTCGAGGGGATCGTGGGGAATGAGCGCCGGCTTGATGCGCTCGAGCAGATGCTCGATGGATTTTTCCAGGCGGGCGGTTTCAGCCTTGGCCTCCTGGGCCATCTCCGGATCCGGAGAATCGACGAGCTCGCGGGTTTCCGCGAGCTCGTGCTCGAATTTCTCGAGTTTGCTTCCCATTTCGACCAGCGGCTGGAGATGTCTGAGCTCGCGGCCCAGCGCCGCCATGCGCTGCTGGTCCCTTACAGTCTTCGGATCGGAGAGCTCTCGCTCTACCTCAGAGGCACGCTCGATGGCGTCCCTGAGCCGGTCTCTGAGACTCAGCTTTCCGAGCTGGAGCCAGCGGCCTGCTTGCCGTACTTCTGACGGAAGCGCTCAACGCGTCCCGCGGTATCGACGAGCTTCTGCTTGCCCGTGAAGAAGGGGTGACAGTTGGCGCAGATGTCGGTGTGAATCTCCGCCTGAGTGGATCTGGTCTGATATGTGTTCCCGCATGCGCAGCGAACAGTCGCCGTGGCGTATACTGGGTGGATATCGGGTTTCATTTTCATGCCTCTTTTTGAGTTTCCAGGACAGCTTTGAAGTATAGCTAAAGAGGATTGGGCAAACAAGTTAGCTGCACGAAGGTTGCGGGTCAGCGTGCGGACTGCGGACTAACCGCTGCGAGCTGCGGACCAACCTCTACTTCGTACTGCTGACTAACTGCGGGTTGGGAGACTAACTGCGTACTGCGCACGTACTGCGGCCTGCTGACTAAAGGCTGCGGACTGCGGACAAGGCACCGAATTGCGGCCTGCGAACTAGCAACACAGGTGGCCGGTCGACTACGCTTTCGACCCGAGTTCGTAGCTCGCAATACGCCCTCAATGCGGAGTTAGTGTCCCAATCCGCAGTCAGTCAGCAGTACGGAGTTGTAGTTGGCCCGCAGGCCGCAGCGCTTAGTCCGCAAGCCGCAGCCGTTAGTTCCGGCCTCCGCAATTTTGACGCGGGGATCGTTCAAATTGGCAAACGCATTTGTCAATCTGGCAAAGCCTGACCGGTACGGGCGTTGCGGTTTTGGTCCGTCGTCCAAACGGGACACAACCCCAAACTACAGGAGACGAAAAATGCTCTACAGAATGACCACGAGCTCCCCGATTTTCGGACTCCGGCGCGAGATCGACCGGCTGTTCGACGACACCTTCACCCGGGATGGCATGAGCTGGAGCCCGGCCGTCGATATCAGGGAGACAGAGACCGAAATCACCGTCGATCTCGAGCTTCCCGGCATCAAGCCCGAGGATGTGGAAATCACTTCCGAGAACGGCGTTCTAACGGTGCGGGGTGAGAAGAAGACGGAACGAAAAGAAGGCGATGACAGCAGATATCACGTCGTCGAGCGGTCATATGGCTCCTTCCTCCGCACCTTCCAGCTGCCTCAGGGGATCGACGAGGATCAGATCAACGCCGAGTTCCAGAATGGCATTC
>DASXGU010000270.1:0-11653 GCA_036488915.1 Gemmatimonadaceae bacterium
CAAAATGGTCGAGCAGACCTTCCCGGCCAGCGACCCTTTGCACGGACCGATCGCTCTGGGGTAAGACGCGTGCGGCCTGAGCAGCCTTAGAGAGAATTAAGAGGCTCGCTTTGCGTCGCAAAGTACTTGACAGACGTGAACTCAGCCCGTAACGTTCAAATCGTCATGGCCTCCGTAACGCCCCTTCACACCCCAGCGAAATCCGAGCTGCCACCCGCGCTGCACGTGCGCGCGATGGACAACCTCGCGTTCATTCGCGACACCATGGAAGCGGCCGGCGCGTTCACGGCCGTCTCGGGATGGGGAATGGTGGCGGTCGGAATCATTGCCACCGTCGCCGCCACGATTGCCTCGGCCCAGCAGTCTCCGCTGCGCTCGATTTACGTCTGGATGGCGGCAGCAGTGCTGGCACCCGCCGTGTCGCTATGGGCGATCGTGCGCAAGGCGCGCGGCGCGAACATGCCGCTCCTGTCGGGGCCCGGCCGCAAATTCATTCTGAGCTTCTCGCCACCGATGCTGGTGGGCGCGCTTCTCACCATCGTCCTCTATCGCGCCGGATTGCTGGCGGCGATACCGGGGATGTGGCTTCTCCTCTATGGCACCGGCGTCGTCGCCGGCGGCGCGTTCAGCGTTCGGATCGTGCCGGTGATGGGAATCTGCTTCATGCTCGCCGGAGCGCTGGCCCTGTTCACCCCGGTGTCCTGGAATGACTGGATCATGGCGGCGGCGTTCGGCGGCCTGCACATCGCATTTGGAATTCTGATCGCGCGGCGGCACGGTGGCTAAGCACGGAACCATGCGCGACGATCGACGCCCCGGGGTGGGCGAGCTGCGAACCGTTCGTGGGAAATCGGACGGCATCGCGCCGAATTCTGCGCGCGCCGACGCTCTCGATCGCCTGATCCACGAGCGGCTGCGTCTCGGTATCGTCAGCGCTCTGGCGGTGAACGATTCTCTCAGCTTCAGCGATCTGAAGAAGCTGATGAAGACCACCGACGGAAATCTGAGCGTCCACGCGCGAAAGCTCGAGGAAGCCGAATACATCACCTGCACGAAGTCGTTCGAGGGGCGGATGCCCAAGACCGAGTACAAGCTGACGGCGACAGGTCGGCGCGCTCTCGAGCGCTACCTCGATCACATGGAAGCGCTGATTCGCGCCACCCGGGAGCGCTGACGATGTCACACGCATCCCACGCTTCGCACGCGCCCAGCCGTCCGTCGCACCCGACCCGCGCTGAGAGTGGCATCCATGTCGCCATCATCATGGACGGCAACGGCCGCTGGGCCAACGCGCGCGGCCGCCCGCGCACCGCCGGACACATCGCCGGCGCGCGCGTAGTCCGCAGGATCGTAGAGGCCGCCCCCGACTGCGGGATCGGGATGCTGACGCTCTACGCCTTCTCCGCCGACAACTGGGCGCGGCCGTCGCGGGAGGTCGCGCTGTTGATGCGTCTCTTCCGACGCTACCTCGTCGCCGAGACCGATCGCTGCGTGACGAACGACGTACGGATGCGAATCATCGGTCGCCGCGATCGCATCCCCGCCGAGCTACTCCGCGCCATCAACGTCGCCGAGGAGGCGACGAAGCACGGCACTCGCCTCGACCTCCGCATTGCCGTCGACTATTCTGCCCGCGATGCGATGGTGAGGGCCGCGCGCGCCCTGCGCGGCCACGGCGAGCTCACGCGCGAGGCGCTTTACCGGGCGATGTGCGAGGTCGATCACTGGGACGGCGAGTGCCGCGATGTGGACCTCCTAATTCGTACCGGTGGCGAACAGCGCCTGAGCGACTTCCTTCTCTGGGAGTGCGCCTACGCCGAGCTCTACTTTACGGACCGCCGCTGGCCCGATTTCTCGCCGGCGGACCTGCAAGCCGCAGTCAGCGAGTTCCACACCCGCGAAAGAAGGTTCGGGGCGGTCCCCGAGGCGGCCGCCGGCTAGACCTGGCTGGATACCCTGCCGCAACCTTTCTCCGGCCCCTTAACGTCCGAGTCCCCTCCACGTCCAATGTTAGTCGGGGCAACCCGCTCCGCCTAAAACCGTTGTGGAGGTTTCTTTCAATGTCGTCAGTTCGTACCCTGGCGCTCGGCGCCATGATGCTCGTTGGGTTTGCGGGAATCTCCGCCGCCCAGTCCACGGTCCCCGCTCGCCAGCGCGCCGATAGCGGCGCCTATCGCCGTGGCCGCGAAATGGGACGCAGAGGTCCCGGTCGTGATTTCTTCGCGGATCTGAACCTTACCGCCGCTCAGAAGGCGCAGATCAAGACGATCCGCGAGAAGTACCAGCCCCAGAATCAGGCCCTGCGCACCCAGGCCAAGCCCTATATGGATGCCGCCAAGGCCGCCAGACAGAAGGGTGACACCGCCACTGCGCGCGCCAACATGGAGAAGGCGCGCCAGGTCATGCAGGGTGGACAGTCGTACCGCACCCAGGAAAACGCTGAGATCCGCGCTATCCTGACGCCCGACCAGCAGGCCAAGTTCGACGCTCGCGAGAAGGCGATGGCCGATCGCGGCGGCCGCGGCTGGGGAAAGAAGGGTCACGGCAACAAGCCGGTGAAGTAACAGGTTCTCCCGCAGCAATCGAAAAGCCTCCGGCGCCGAAAAGCTCCGGAGGCTTTTTGCATCGGGCCGCAAGACTACCAGCCCGACACGTCAAAAACTAACTTTGCCAGACACCCTGAGCCCGTCTCAGCACGCGCTCCGCGCGAGGCACCTCATCAATGGCAACTGAAGTCGTCCAGATCACGCGCCGCGGATTCGGCCAGACGATGCGACGCGATGCGTGGTGGGTTCAGCCCCTCGTGGTTTTCGTCATTCTGAGCGGGTTTCTGGTCTATGCGACCTGGGCCGCCTTTCAAAACAAGAACTACGCTTTCGGCAACTACCTGTCCCCATTCTACTCGCCGCTTTTCTTCTCGGATTCACCCCACGCCTGGATCCACGGGGCGCGTCCGAGCTGGATTCCTTCGTTCATTCCGTTCTCGCCGGCTCTTCTCATCCTGCCTTTCCCCGCCGGATTCCGACTCACCTGCTACTACTATAGGGGAGCGTACTACAAGGGATTCTGGGCCGATCCCCCAAACTGCGCCGTCGGCGAGCCGCGCCACAGCTACCGCGGCGAGAAATACTTCCCGCTCATAGTCCAGAACGTTCATCGCTACTTCCTCTATTTCGCGCTGATCTTTCTGGTCATACTCGCCAGCGACGCGTACAAGGCGATGTGGTTCTTCGATCGCAACACCGGCCACCAGAACTTCGGCATCGGACTCGGCACCGTCATCCTGACGGTCAACGTCATACTGCTCGGCGGCTACACTCTGGGCTGTCACTCCCTGCGGCACCTGGTCGGTGGTTACCTCGATCGATTGTCGCGCGCGCCGGTGCGCAAGAAGACCTACGACTGCGTGAGCTGCCTCAATCGCGGTCACATGAGGTGGGCATGGGCGAGCCTCATCTGGGTCGCTTTCTCCGATGTGTTCGTGCGGCTTTGTGCGATGGGGATCTGGCACGACGTGAGGCTGTTCTAGGTGGCCGAATATCAGAGGCACGAGCACGATGTGCTCGTGATCGGCGCCGGCGGCGCGGGGCTTCGCGCAGCAATCGAAGCGGCACATGGCGGAGCGTCGGTCGGTCTGGTCTGCAAATCACTCCTCGGTAAGGCCCACACGGTAATGGCGGAAGGCGGGGTCGCCGCCGCCCTCGCCAACGTCGACGACCGCGACAACTGGAAACTCCACTTCGCCGACACCATGCGCGGCGGCCAGTACCTCAACAACTGGCGGATGGCCGAGCTCCACGCCAAGGAGGCGCCCGACCGGGTGAATGAGCTCGAGGCGATGGGCGCCGTGTTCGACCGCACGCCCGACGGGCGCATTCTCCAGCGCAATTTCGGCGGGCACAAGTATCCACGCCTGGCGCACGTCGGTGATCGGACCGGCCTCGAGATCATCCGCACCCTTCAGGATTTCGCGATCCACCAGCCGATCGATGTCCACATGGAGTGCACGATCGTGTCGTTGCTCAAGGACGGCAATCGCATTGCCGGCGCGCTCGGCTACGACCGCGAGCGCGGGCGATTCAAGCTCTTTTCGGCGAAGGCGGTAGTGCTGGCGACGGGTGGAATCGGGCGCGCGTTCAGCGTCACCAGCAACAGCTGGGAGTACACCGGCGACGGCCACGCGCTCGCCTACAATGCCGGCGCCGCGCTCCAGGACATGGAGTTCGTGCAGTTCCACCCCACCGGGATGGTGTGGCCGCCGAGCGTTCGCGGAATTCTGGTAACAGAAGGCGTGCGCGGCGAAGGAGGCATCCTCGTGAATCGCGAGGGACGGCGCTTCATGTTCGACGACATTCCCGAAAACTACCGAAACCAGACCGCCGACAACGAAGAAGAAGGGTGGCGTTACACGCAGGGCGACAAGTCGGCGCGTCGGCCGCCCGAGCTTCTCACCCGCGACCACGTCGCCCGCGCCATCATGAAGGAGGTACGCGAGGGGCGCGGCAGTCCGCACGGCGGAGTGTTCCTCGATATATCCTGGATCGCGTCGAAGCTCTCCAACGCCGGGGAGCACATCCGGAAAAAGCTCCCCAGCATGTATCACCAGTTCAAGCAGCTGGCCGACATCGACATCACCAGGGAGCCGATGGAGGTCGGTCCAACGACTCATTACGTGATGGGCGGAATTCGCGTCGACGGAGATACCCAGATGTCATCGGTGCCGGGTTTGTTCGCAGCCGGCGAAGTCGGCGCCGGGCTGCACGGCGCCAACCGGCTGGGAGGAAACTCGTTGTCCGACCTGCTGGTCTTCGGGATGCGCGCGGGTAAATACGCCACCGAATTCGCCGGGCGCCAATCCACTCCCCGCGTCGATACTTATCAGGCCGATGCGATGGTGCAGGCCGCGCTTGAGCCATTCGACCGTGCCAGCGGCGAGAGCGCGTATCAGGTCGAGCACGATCTGCAGACGATGATGCAGGAGCTCGTCGGAATCGTCCGCCGCGAGGATGAGATCAAACGAGCGCTGGCGGCGCTGGGCTCACTGAAGGAAAGAGCGGCAAAGGTATCGGTCACCGGGAACCGCGAGTACAATCCAGGGTGGCACACCGCGCTCGATCTGCAGAACCTGCTCACCGTCTCGGAGATCGTCGCGCGGGCGGCGCTGGAACGAAAGGAGAGCCGCGGCGGACACTTCCGCGACGATTTCCCGGACAGGGACCCGGCCTACGGGAAATTCAACATCGTCGTGAAGAGGGGCCAATCCGGGGAGATGGTGGTGGCGCGTGAGCAGATTCCAGAGATGCGTCCGGATCTGAAACAGATCATCGAGGAGAACAAGTAATGGCCGCTTCCCGAACGCAGTCGCTGGCGCGAAATGTCGTCGAGAGCGGCCAGCGCGCGGCGGCGCGAAGCAATGCCAGCGCCGGCACCGAAGCCCGCAGCGCCACTTTCCGGGTCTGGCGCGGGGCCGGCTCGACCGGCCAGCTCCAGGATTACTCGACCCAGGTCTCCGAGGGAATGGTCGTTCTGGACGCCATCCACCGGATCCAGGCCGAAGGCGCCACCGATCTCGCCGTCCGCTGGAACTGCAAAGCCGGCAAATGCGGCTCCTGCTCGGCGGAGATCAACGGAATGCCGCGCCTGATGTGCATGACGCGCCTCAGCGAGCTCGATCTCTCCACGCCGGTGACCGTCGAGCCGATGCGGGCCTTTCCGCCGATCAAGGACCTCGTCACGGATGTCTCGTCCAACTTCCGCGCCAAAAAGAAGATCCGGAAATTCACTCCGCGCCCGCCCGACGCCCAGGATGGGACGTGGCGGATGGCGCAGTCGGACGCCGACCGGGTGCAGGAGTTCCGGAAGTGCATCGAGTGCTTTCTCTGCCAGAACGTCTGCCACGTTCTCCGCGATCACCAGCTGCACGAGCAGTTCGTCGGACCGCGTCTGCTGGTCCACGCGGCGCAGCTGGAGATGCACCCGCTCGACGTCGTCGACCGCCGCGAAGAGCTCAGGGAAGCCGACGGAATCGGCTACTGCAACATCACCAAATGCTGCACGAAAGTGTGTCCCGAGAACATCACCATCACCGACAACGCCATCATCCCGCTCAAGGAGCGGGTCGTCGACCAGCACTTCGACCCCCTCGCGAAACTAGTCCGCCTGATCCGGGGTAGGAAATCGGTCGACAGCGACAAGGAAGCCGTGCGGTGAAGGAGCATTTCGAGCTGAAGCCAATCTCACGCGACGCGATTCCACGTGCCGTTCAGAAAGCCGAGCGCTATCGGCTGCTCAACCAGTCGTGGGCAGCCGAGAGCATCTGTCGCGACATTCTCGAGATCGATCCAGCCAATCAGCAGGTGCTGGTGATGCTGGTGCTGGCGCTCACCGACCAGCTTTCCGAGGGCCACGCGGCAGTGATGAGAGCGGTGCACGACACGCTGCCCCGCATAACGGATCCGTATCAGCACGCGTACTACACCGGCATCTCGTCGGAGCGGCACGGGCGCGCGCACCTTCAGCGCGGCGGGATGGGCACCGGCTCGATGGCGTACGATGCGCTGCGCGAAGCCATGACCTGGTACGAAAAAGCGGCGGCGATCCGGCCTCCCGGAAACGACGACGCCATTCTGCGCTGGAACACCTGCGCGCGATTGATAAACGCAAACCCCGGCGTGGCTCCCCACGCCGAGTCCGCCTACGAGCCGGCTCTGGAAGATTGATGCGCCACGAACTCGTCAGCTCGCTCGCCGCTCTGCTACTGGCCTCCGCTCCCGCGCTGGCGCAGCAGAAGGCGCCGTCGCCGACCAAGTCGCCGACTCCGTCGAAGACTTCGACGCCGAAGAAGACGCAGCCCCCACAGAAAACTCAGGTGCCGCCAGCCGCCGCGGCCGCTCCCGCGAAAACGGGGACGGCCTCGATCGTCGGAATCATCGTCGACAGTCTGGATGGCGGGGTCCTTTCCGGCGCCGACGTCATCGTCCAGGGCGTCAAGGCCAACCTCGTCACCGACGCGTCCGGCAAGTTCAGCCTCGACAGCCTCGACGCGGGAAACTATCAGGTCGGGGTGTTTCATCCGCTCCTCGACACGCTCGGGATCTCGCTCGCGTCGCAGCCGTTTCACGTCGGGAACGACAGCGTGAGCTACGTGATTCTGGCGGTTCCGTCGGCGCGCACGCTAATCAGCCGCGCTTGTCCCCGTCCCGGACCCAGAGCGATGGGGACGTCGGCGGTGATCGGCCACGTGATAGATCCGGAAACGTTGCAGCCGGTGGCCGGCGCCGATGTCTCGATCGCGTGGAGCCAGCTCGAGGCGTCCAAGGCGGTGGGCGTGCGTCGCACTCCAAGGGTCCTTCGTGACAGCACTGACGAGCACGGGCGATTCCGCATTTGCGGCCTTCCCAATTCAATGCAGGCGACTCTGCAGGCGAGGAAGGGGGGCGCGATGACCGCCGAAGTTCCGATCGCCCTCGGCGACATGGACAGCGAGCTGTTCGCGCGGACGATGCTCCTCTCGAGTGTCGATTCGGGCGCCAAAACCGGAAAGGCGGCAGTATCCGGACGCGTCATCCTCGAGGGTGCGATGTCCAACGTCGGCACCCGGGTCGAAGTCGTGGGCACCGACAAGGTCGTGCTCACCAACGAAAAGGGAGACTTCAACATCAAGGACCTGCCTTCGGGCAGTCACGTGCTAATGGCGCGGCACCTCGGCTTCGGCGCTGAGACGGTGCCCGTCGATCTCTCGTCGCGCGAGCCGCAGCAGGTCACCATTCGGCTGCCGAAGTTCGTGGCTGCTCTCGATCCGGTGCTGGTTACGGCACGTCGCACCGCGGGCCTCGACAAGGTCGGCTTCAATCAGCGCAAGAAAAGCGGCGTCGGATTTTATCTGGGCCCCGATCAGCTTCAGGCCATGCGGCCCAACGATCTGACCGACATTCTAAGGGTGGTCCCCAGTCTGCGCGTCCAGTCCACCCCGACGGGTGACGTTGTGACCAGCTCGCGTGGCGTCTCCAGCCTGGGCGGCAGCCAGGGGTGCGTGCAGTACGTCGTCGACGACATGCCGTGGCAATCGGCGGATCCGGGCGACATCAATCAGTTCATCAACGGCCGTGAGGTCGTGGGCGTCGAAGTGTACGCCGGACTGGGGGCGCCTCCTCAATACACCCGCGCCGGCGAAGATTGCACGACCGTTGTAATCTGGACGAAGTTCAAGATTCGGGATGTGAAGTAGCCCTCTCTTTCGCGGAGTCGACAATGAGAATGGAACGCCTGTTGGCGCTGTGCGTCGCGCTCACCTCTCTAGCCTGCTCGTCCGCGCAGCGCGCCCGCGATTCGGTCGCGGCGGCGACGGCGATCATGTACAACACGAGCGGAGCTCCGATCGGCACGGCGCAGCTGACCCAGGACAGAAGCGGCTCCGTGTTCGTCGACATCGCCAGCATCTCGCTGCCCGCCGGCCAGCACGGCATCCATTTCCATGATGTCGGCAAGTGTGACGGCGGGACGGCGTCGCCGTTTTCATCCGCGGGCGGCCACTACAACCCGATGGGGCGACAGCACGGGCTCCAAAATCCGAACGGACCCCACGCGGGCGATAATCCGAACATCACCATCCCCGCAAGCGGAATCGGCCACGTCTCGTTCAGCACCAATCGCGTGTCGCTCACTCCGGGGCCGACCAGCCTCCTCGACGGCGATGGCAGCGCTCTCGTGATTCACGCCGGCGCGGATGATCAGGTAACCAATCCGGCGGGGAATAGCGGAGCGAGGATCGCTTGCGGAGTAGTCCAGGCACTTCCCTAGGACCGGGAACCGCCTCTACTCGCTCAACCGTCGTCATAGTTGCCGAGTTGTAGCGAACCGCAGCGTCCTCGCTCTCTTCTGCTCGTACAGCGCGGTGTCCGCCTGAGCGAGTAGATCGGCGAGCATCGTTCCCTCGGCCTTGGTGCGGGTGGCGCCGACGCTGAGTGAGAGCTCGTAGCTTCGCCGCAGCTCCTCGTTGTCCATTGTCACGCGCGACTTTATCCGCTCGCACACCAGATCGGCCGTCTGATCCGAGTCGACCGTCATGAGAGCGACGAACTCGTCGCCGCCGAGCCGCGCGATGATGTCGGCCTCGCGGCAGCTCTCGCGCAGGACGCGGGCGGTGTCGATCAGCGCGCGGTCGCCCGCCAGGTGACCGTAGGTGTCGTTGATGTGCTTGAGATGATCGACGTCGATGAAGATCATCAGCACGTCGCGCTCGAGGCGCATTGCCTGCTTGAGCGCCTGCTCCGACAGCGTGATGAAAGCGCGCCGATTGGGCAGCCCGGTCAGCTCGTCGACCAGAACCAGCGCCTTGAGGTCGTCCTCGGCGCGCTTCTGGGCGGAGATGTCGTGATACATCGCGTACACGCGTCCCGGCTGATCGGCGAGGCCGAACGGCGTCGCCGAGATGGCTACCCAGAACGACTGACCATCCTTGTGGCGCCTCAAGGCCTGGACTGTGATCTTCTCGCCGGCGGCCACCCGCGAGGTGAGATTCGCGCCCTCGTCGATCAGGTCAGCTGGAACGATCAGCTCGCTGATATTCTGTCCCACGGCTTCATCTTCCGTGTAGCCGAACATCCTGGTGAACTGACCGTTGATGCGAATTATGTGGTCGTGCTCGTCGAGGATCGCGATCGCCTCCGGCGCATTCTCGAAGAGGGCGGCGAAATAGACGTTCTGGGTCTGCAGCGCCTCGTAAAGGCTCTTGCGGTCGGTGACGTCGATGGCGATGCCCACCGTTCCGGTGATGCGTCCGTCCGGCGCGCGGAGCGGCTCGACCCGCGTCTCGAAGGACCGGCCCCGCCAATCGGTTTCGTAGCGTACGAGCTCGCCCTGGAGCGCGCGCAAATGCGCCGCGAGGGGAGTGAAGCGCGGGTCGCGGGTCTTTAGGACCTCGTAGAGCGTCATGCCCACCTGCTCGTTGGGCCTGGCGCCGATCAGATGCAGCCCGGCGCCCTGAGAAAAGGTGATGTTGAGGTGTGCGTCGGTCGACCACATGTTGACCGGCACCGACTCGAGCATGAAGCTGAGCCGGCGCTCGCTGTCCAGAGGTGTCTGGCGCGCGACGGGCCTGCTCGACTTGGGCGGCGCGACGAATCGCCCCAGCGCCCTTTGTATGAGCTTGGCGAGGGGCTGAAGGGGACGCAGGAGCACCACCGAAGGAGAGGTCACCTTGCCTCTCATTGTCTCACCGATACCGCGCAGACGCAATGATTTCGATGCTCAGCAGTGGTTGAGGCCTTAATCAGCGGGCATTACCACGATAGGTGACCCTCCAAATGGTGCCTCCGGTGTCGTCGGTGATGTAGAGCGAGCCGTCGGGGGCCTGGGCCACACCGGTCGGCCGGTGGATCCCTCTGGGCGCGCGACCGGTCCCGGGGTTCGGATAAAAGCCGTCGGCAAAGGTGGTGAACGATCCCACCGGGCGGTTGGAACGAAAAGGAGCGAAGGCGACTCTGTACCCGGCTTGCGGCAGCGGAGCTCGGTTCCAGGAGCCGTGGAAGGCGATGAACGCGCCGCCCCGGTACTCGCTCGGGAACTGGGTGCCGGTATAGAAAACAATCCCGTTGGGCGCCCAGTGTCCGGGGAAAGCCATCAGCGGCTCCGTCTTGCTGCTGCATTGACCAGTCTGCCGACCGTCTCCTCCGTATTCTGGCGCCAGAACGAGTGCTTTGCGATCGACGTCGTAGTAACAGTAGGGCCAACCGTAATCCTGGCCGCGCTCGATCCGCACCAGCTCCTCTCCCGGATTCTCGGCGCTTTTCTCGGCCGTGAACAGCTTCGGCCAATTGTCGTGGAGCTGGTCGCGTCCGTGAACCGCGGCGTACAGCGCCCCATCGATGGGATTCCGGGTGAGCGCCACGGAGTTTCGCAGTCCCGTCGCAAACCGACGACCATCTTCTGCTCGCTGGTCGAGGCGATTGGCGTCGAACTCCCAGATGCCGCCGCGGGCGTTGAGCTCCGTGCACGGATTGTAGCCGCGCGACTCGAGCTGACGATCGTGCTCCTGGCAGGCGTTCGATCCCGTCCCGATGTTGACGAAGAGCGAGCCGCGGTCGAGGACAAAATTGTGCGAGTGGTGTGAGCCGGTCATCGGCAAACCGGTGACGATCGTCTGGGCTCGACCCACTGGCGTCAGCGACCCCGCGGACAGGCGATAGCGGACGATGGAATTGCCGGACGTCGCGTACAGGTTGTTCCCCTCGAGCGCGATTCCGGTTCCTCCGCCGTCGCCGAATTTTTCGCGGACATCGGCCTTGCCGTCGCCGTCGGTATCGCGCAGCGCGGTGATCCCGCCGCCGCCTTGACTGTTGACGAAGACATCTCCGTTGGGCGCCACGACGAGGTGCCGCGCTCCACTCACGCCCTCGGCGAACACCGTGACGCAGAAGCCGGCGGGGACCTGAATGTCCGTCGTGCAGACCGGTGGACGCGTCTCGCTGGTGGCGATGTGTTGTCCACCAGCGATTGAAGAGGCGACGAGGCCGGCGAACAGAAGGTGGTTTTTCATTGGGACATGGTTGCCGATTTTCCCGACCGAAGCGGCAATTCCCGCACCGGCCATTCTGATTCCGTCACCACTGAATCTAAGGCCCCGAATCACGGTTAAAAAAAGGGCTGGTCGAAA
>DASXGU010000282.1:0-2456 GCA_036488915.1 Gemmatimonadaceae bacterium
TGTGGAAGATGGTGATCGGCATCCATTCACCGACGACGATGAGGTCGGGCCGGCCATCGCCGTCGATGTCCTTCCAGAGGGCGTCCGTCACCATCCCCACGTGCGACAGACCCGGCGCCACGGCGTCGGTGACGTCGGTGAAATGGCCATGGCCGTCGTTTCGGAGCAGCACGCTCCGCGGATC
This sequence comes from Gemmatimonadaceae bacterium, assembly GCA_036488915.1. Lineage (GTDB taxonomy): Bacteria > Gemmatimonadota > Gemmatimonadetes > Gemmatimonadales > Gemmatimonadaceae > UBA4720. Next base: position 185 of record DASXGU010000282.1, read on the forward strand.
CAGGCCGTAGCGTCCGGGAACGCTCCTGCCACCCACGAAAAGATCTATCGCGCCGTCGCCGTCGTAGTCCGCTGCCGCCACCCGCGATCCGCTGATCGCCAGCGGCGGCAGCGCACCCACCGCCTTGCGGAAATTCCCCTTGCCGTCGTTCAGGTACAACCGATCCTGGAGCAGCGCCGAGCCTTCCGAGAACTCGCTGCCGCCGGTGGAAACGTACAGATCCGGACGCCCGTCGCCGTTGGCGTCGAAAAAGACAGCGCCGATGTCCTCGCTGCCGCTGTCCGCCGCGAACAGCTTCTCGTTGCTCCTCACGAAGCTCCCGTCCGCGCGCTGTATCAGGAGCGCGCTGGGCTGGTCTTTGGCGCCGCCGATGAAGACATCGTCGAGCCCGTCCCCATTGACGTCAGCGACCGCCACGAGCGGGCCCTCCGTCGACAGCATCTTCGGCATCAGCCGCTCGCGATCGAAATCGACGTAGTCATTTTCGTGGTGCACGAACGGAAACGAGATGCGCTGCGTTACGTCGCTAACGATCTGGTGTCGCGGCGCCGGCAGCGTGTAGGACGGCTTCGCCGATCCCGCCTGCCGAATGGTTATCCGCCGGTTAGCGGCCACGTTCGTGGCGGTGCTCACGCGCTGATCCGGCCAGGTGACGTTTACGGACCGCGCGGTGTCCGCTTTGCCGAGTCCGAAGGTCAGCAGGTAATCGGTGCTGGACTCGAAGCCGCGAGTGGGTGACAGCTCCTGATAAATGGTGTCCTTGTCGGTCCGGACGGCGACTTTGGCCCCGATGGCGAATCGGTTGTTCCCTTCACCTTCGAGCTTCACCTGGAGATAGTGATTCTCGGGGTGGAGGGTGCGGGCATTGTTGCGATAGACGAACGCCTCGTCGTTGGTGTTGTTGACGATGAGATCGGGCGCGCCATCGCCATCGAGATCGACGTAGGTGGCGCCGTTGCCAAAGCTGTGCTGGTCCAGGCCCCAGCTGGCGGTGACATCGTCGAAGGTGAGATTGCCGTTGTTGTGGAAGGCGTAGTGCTGGAGCCTGGTCGAGGTCATCGCCTTCGTCAGCGCCTTGAAGTCGGCGCCCTTGCTGGCCGTCATCAGCGTCCGCTCATTGGCCAGGAACGCGACGTAGTCCTGCGAGGTCACATCCTTGGCCATGCCGTTGGTGACGTAAATGTCCTTGAAGCCGTCGAGGTCCAGATCCGCGAGAAGAGCCGACCAGCTCCAGTCGGTGTGCGAGACACCCGCCATCTGCCCGACGTCGCTGAAGGTGCCGTTGCCGTTGTTGATCTGCAGCATGTTCCGCATGATCTGGCGGTGGAAGCCGTTGGCGATCCGCGCCTGGTACGCCGGCCAGCCCTCGAACTGCGAAGTCGTGCGCAGCCGATACTCGTCGGCGGGCAGCATGTCGGTGGTGTAGACATCGGGGAGGCCGTCGTTGTTGACGTCGGCGATGTCGAGGCCCATAGAGAAGTAGGAGATATACGGCATCTCCCGGTCGAGACGCTCGTCGAAGGTGCCGTCGTGGTTGTTGATGTACAGGTAATCGCGCTCGAAGAAATCATTCGAGACGTAGATGTCGGGCCAGCCGTCGCCGTTGACGTCGCTGACGACCACGCCCAGTCCGAACGCGATCTCGCTGCCGTAGATGCCGGCTTTGGCGCTGACGTCGGTGAAATGGCCGTTGCCGTCGTTGTGAAACAGCTTCTGTCCGCCCAGCGGATCGCGGACGTTCCGGATGTTGCGCAGGCCGAAGCTGTTGGCGGGTCGATACGAGTTGTTGACGAGAAAGAGATCGAGGTTCCCGTCGCGATCGTAGTCGAGGAATGCCGCCTGGGTTGAAGGCCCCTCGTCGGCGAGGCCGTATTGCGCCGCCATCTCCTTGAACGTCGGCACGCCGTTCTTGTCGTTCCCCTGGTTTATGTACAGCTCGTTCGCGCGCTGCCTGCCGGCGACGTTCCCGGCGTAGCAGACGTAGATGTCGAGGAGCCCATCGCCGTTGACGTCGGCGAAGGTCACGCCGGTCGCCCAGATTCCCTTCCCGCGCACCCCGGCTTCGTTGGTGATGTCCTGGAACTGGAAGTGGCCCTTGTTCAGGTACAGCCTGTTGCCGTGCTCGTTCGACGTCAGCATCACATCGGGCAGACCATCGCCGTTCAGATCCCCCGCCGCCACCCCTCCGCCGTTGTAGAAGTTGCGGTAGGTGAAGACGTTCAGCTGCTGGCTATCCTCGACCCGGTTTTCGAAATGGATTCCGGTATAGCTC
>DASXGU010000217.1:0-9630 GCA_036488915.1 Gemmatimonadaceae bacterium
AGCTCGCAGCAGCAGCTTCTCATCGAGATGCTGCTGGTGCGCATGGCCCTGCTGGATCGAACGGTGTCCCTCGAAGATCTCGTCAAGGGGTTGGGCGGTGACACCGGCTCTGACCGGTCGGAGCCGTCGAGCGGGTCGGTACGCGCCCAGTCGCCGCAGCCCGCGGTCGCCCGCACGACGCAGAGGCCGGCCACGCGGCCCGGATACCCGCCGCAGCTCGACGCCCCCAACACTCCGTCCACGCCTCCGCCGTCGCGCCAGGCAGCCTCTTCGCCCCAGCCAAACGACACCCAGCTTCGTGAGATGAAGCGGGCGATGGAGACGACGGCCCAGGATACAAATCGGAGCCGCATGACTCCGGAGGCACTCAAGGAGGAGCGCATAGGGATGCTCCGCCAGAAGGATCCGGCGCTGGGCATGGCCATCGACGAGCTCGATCTGGAGCTCCTCGACTAACTCAATCGATTCGATAAATGGCTGATTTCACCAAGATCTTCGAGCAGGCGCAGCAGATGCAGGCGCGCATGCAGCAAATGCAGTCCGAGCTGGAAAAGCAGACCGTAACCGCCGCGGCCGGGGGCGGAATGGTTACAGTGGAGTCAGACGGCAAGGGTACAATCACCCGCGTCAAAATCGATCCGAGCGTCGCCGACCCCAAGGACGTGGAGATGCTGGAGGACCTGGTCCTCGTCGCCGTCAATGAGGCCCAGAAGAAGGCCGCCGAGCTTGCCAAGGGAGAGATGGGCAAGCTGACCGGCGGGTTGAACCTTCCGTTCAAGCTGCCTTTCTAGCGTGGGGGCGATCGACGATCTGGCGGCGGAGCTGTCCAGGCTGCCGGGGGTCGGACGGAAGACGGCCCTCCGTCTGACCTACCATCTCCTCAAGCAATCCCCCGATCAGGCAAAGCGCCTGGCCACGGCGCTGACCGCGCTGGCCGAGAAGGTCCGGCCATGCCCCGAATGCTTCAACCTGACAGAGGAGGATTTGTGCTCCATCTGCCGTGACCCTCGCAGGGATAAGGGAGTCATCTGCGCAGTGGAAGAAGCATCGGATATCGGCGCGATCGAGAGGTCCGGCGAGTTCCGGGGCGTGTATCATGTCCTGGGCGGCAGACTGTCACCGCTCGACGGCATCGGCCCCGAAGATCTGACCATCCCTCAGCTGGAGACGAGAGTGTCGGCTGGAGTCGTCCGCGAAGTGATAATTGCCACCAACCCGAGCATCGAGGGCGAGACCACCGCGCTGTACGTCCAGCGGCGGCTGTCTCGGCATTCGCTCACGATCTCCCGAATTGCCCGAGGCTTGCCCGTTGGAGGCGACCTTGAATACGCGGATGGCGTGACGATTGCCCAGGCGTTGACCGCCAGGAGGGCAATGTCATGAGCAGACAGCGCGCGCGTTTCGTGGCGTTCGGATTTCTGGGCGGAGTCGCTGCGGGCTCGCTTCTCTGGAGCGGGATGCAGCGGCAGTACCGCCGCAATCTGTTTTCGCGCCATGCTCTCCGCCGCGTTGCGGCCCTCGGCTATTTGCGCACCAGGCCGACGGTGGGGACCGCCCAGCTGCTTCGTGAATACATTGCCTGGGAGCCGCGTCCGGTCCTCCGCCAGCGCGGAGCAAAGATGCTCAAGCGGCTGGAATCGACGCTGTGACCGGAGAAAGATGACCGCCGGCACGGCCAACTGGTCGTTTACCCAGGACGACTTTACCGCGATAACTGAATCCATGCGGCGCTTTCTCGGCGAGACCAAATCGCTGTGCGCGCTGCTCGTCGACCGCTCCGGCCAGCTGGTCACCACCGTCGGCGACTCACCCGGACTGGATGCGACCGCCTTCGCGACCCTGACGGCCGCGGACTACAGCGCCAACGACCAGCTCGCGAAGCTGGTCGGAGAGAACGACTTTTCCAGCCTCTTTCATCAGGGCGAGAAAGAGTCCATTTACGTCGCCGACATCGCGCGGCGGCTCCTGCTGGTTGTAATCTTCGATTCGCGCACGACCGTCGGTCTCGTCCGCCTGCGCATGAAGGACGAGATCGAGGAGTTGACGCTGCTGATCGATCGTGTATTCTCTCGCGGTCGCAACGGCGCCGCCCCAGCCGAGCATTTGCTCAAGGGCGCGGATGACGAGATCGACAAACTGTTCAATTGGTGAGGAAAGTCTAGACAGTGTCGATGATCAACTACGCCTCGCGCGAGATCAACTGTAAGATCGTTTACTATGGTCCCGGGCTCGGCGGCAAGACGACGAACCTCGAGCACGTCTACGGCAAGGTGAAGCCGGAGACGAGAGGCAAGCTCATTTCTCTGGCGACCGAGACCGAGCGCACTCTCTTCTTCGATTTCCTGCCCGTCGATCTCGGCACCATCCGCGGCTTCAAGACCCGGTTCCATCTGTACACGGTGCCGGGCCAGGTGTATTACAACGCCAGCCGCAAGCTCATTCTCAAGAACGTCGACGGCATCGTCTTCGTCGGCGACTCCCAGGCGGAGCGGATGGAAGCGAACCTCGAGTCGATGCAGAATCTCTACGACAACATGTCCGAGTACGGGTACGACCTTACTCAGATGCCGTTCGTGATTCAGTACAACAAGCGCGATCTGCCCAACGCCGCGCCGATCGACGATCTGCAGGCATCGCTGAACCCGGGCTGGGAAGTCGAGGATCCGATCAAGCAGCGCGTGCAGCCCGATCCGTACCACGCCGGCCAGAACCTCGTCGAGCAGCTCGGGGGCGGCGAATGGATCGAGCGGGCTCCATACTTCGAGGCGATCGCGGTGCAGGGAGATGGCGTGTTCGACACGCTCAAGGCAGTGAGCAAGCTGGTGCTGAAGGCGCTCGCCTAGCGCGCCGAGAGAGTCGGGCGTGAATCTCCCCAACGCCATTACGGCCGGCCGCATTCTGGCGGCGCCATTCATCGCAGCGTTGCCGTTCATAACCTCGCCTACCGCGAGGCTGCTGGCCTTCGTTCTCTACGTGATCGCCGCCGTCACCGACTACTACGACGGCAAGCTGGCGCGCGATCGAAATCTGATCACCGACCTCGGACGCCTCCTCGATCCGCTCGCCGACAAGCTCCTGCTCTTCGCGACGCTGATCCCGATGTTCGTCCTGATGGCACCCCTCAGCGATCCGCTCATCCCGACCAGCGCCGAGAGCATCGACGCCGGACGAATGCCATTTCTGACTCCTTTTGGTGCGGTCAGCCTGCCCTGGTGGATCGTGGCTATCGTGATCAGCCGCGAGATCCTGATGACCATTTTCCGCCAGGCCGCTGCGCGGCGCGGAGTCGTCATTTCGGCGATCGGCCCGGCCAAATGGAAGACCGCCTTCCAGTCGCTCTGGGTCGGCTCAGCTTATTTCTGGTTCTTCGCGGCGACCCTCGCTGCGGCGTCAGGATGGCGTAGCGCGGCGTGGCACGGGTTCGCTTATTTCAACGGCACCGTCGGCACCCTGGCAATGATCGCGTCCGTGTTCCTCACCGTTTACTCGCTCTGGCTCTACATCCGCCGCTACTCGGGGGTGTTCTCCTCTTGAGCGGCCAGCGGGTGGAGCTGATCACCATCGGTGACGAGCTCCTCCTCGGTTTCACCATCGACACCAACGCCGCCCACATCTCGCGCGCTCTCGCCGCCGCGGGAGTCGAGATCGTCAGGCGCACGACCGTCGGTGACGAAGCCGACAGAATCACTTCCGCCGTCCGCGAGGCGCTTGACCGCACCGGCGCGGTGATCACGACCGGCGGCCTCGGACCGACCAGCGACGACATCACCAAGCCGGCGATCGCGCGGATCTTCGGCCGCCGGATGAGGCGCGACGAAGACATCGCCGCCATGCTGGAGAAGCGTTGGCTGGCGAGATTCCCCAACAGCGTTTTTCCCGCCACCAATCGCAGCCAGGCGGACATTCCGGAAGGCGCGCGCATTCTCACCAACCGGCACGGCAGCGCTCCCGGAGTCTGGCTCGAGGACGACCGCGGTCGCTGGGTGGCGATGATTCCCGGGGTTCCGCGAGAGATGCGCGGCATTCTCGCGGAGGAGCTTTTGCCGGCCATCGTCGCCCGCTCGAAGTCGGAGACGGTGGTGCTGTCCGGCACGCTTCGCACGACCGGCATCGCCGAATCGGCGATCGCAGACATCCTCGGCACCAACTTCCTCGGCGATCCCTCGACGGAGATGGGGTCGCTGTCCCTCGCCTATCTGCCGAGCGCGCCGGGCGTGGATTTGCGCGTCACATCGCGCGGCTTGCCACCCGCGCGGGCGCGGGCGCTCGTGAGCGAGGCCATGGTGAAACTGCGGAGCAAGGTCGCCGCGTACGTGTATGGCGAGGACGATGCCGATCTCGCAGCCGTGGTGCTGGACAATCTCCGCGCGCGGAATCAGACGCTGGCGGTCGCGGAAAGCTGCACCGGCGGCATGCTCGGTGAGCGCATCACCGCGATCCCCGGCTCGAGCGACGTATTTCTTGGCGGGGTCGTTGCGTATCACAACGACGTCAAGAAGCTGATGCTTGGCGTCAGCGACGAAGATCTGCGGCAGTTCGGCGCGGTGAGCGAAGAAGTGGCGCGGCAGATGGCGGCCGGGGCGAGGGAAAAGCTCGGTGCCTCGATAGGGGTCTCGATAACAGGAATTGCCGGACCGGGAGGCGGCACGCCCGAGAAACCGGTCGGGCTGGTCTGGGTGGTCGTGCACGGTGCGGAGGTGAAGGCACGGCGCTTCAACCTGATCGGGGATCGCGCCGAAATCAGGGAGCGCGCGGCTCAGGCGGCTCTGGAGATGGTGCGGCGCGCGGTCACAAACGGTTAACTTAGGCAAATGAGACATTCTAAGAAGAGAGGCGAGCAGGAGTCCCTGCCGGAGCAGGACGCGATGGGCTCGCCCGACGACTATCCGCCCGGTGGCGCGTCGAGCCAGGGGGATGGACAGGATGGCGATGCGCCTTTCAACGGGTCATCTGAGGCTGCCGACAGCGTAGCGTCCGGAACCTCGAGCGACGCGTCACAGTCGGGGCTCGATGCCGCTGCCGAGCGCGACAAGTATCTGAGGCTCGCAGCTGAATACGACAATTATCGCAAGCGCTCGGCGAAAGAGCGAAGCGACGCCGGCGCGCGCGCCCAGGCGGATCTGGTGCGCCAGCTGGTGGAGGCGCTCGACGATGTCGCGCGGTTCGCGCACATCGATCCGGCGACGACCGACGCGGGAACGGTGGTGCAGGGCGTCGACATGGTCGAAAAAAAACTCCTCAAGGCCCTTGGCAACGCCGGGCTCGAGATCGTCAATCCGGTTGGAGAGACGTTCGATCCTGCGCTCCACGAAGCAGTCGCTACGGAGCCGACTTCGGCGAAAGAGGATGACCACGTCGTCTCGCGCGTCTATCAGCCGGGTTACGTTTTCAAGTCGCAGCTTCTGCGGCCCGCGCGCGTCGTAGTGAAGCAGTGGAACGGCTGATACCGTCCACTCCCTGACCATACATGCCACCGACGAAGGATTTTTACTCGGTCCTAGGCGTCAGCTCCACGGCTTCACAGGACGAGGTCAAGAAGGCGTACCGCAAGCTCGCCAAGAAATTTCACCCTGACGCCAACGCCAACGACCCAAAGGCGGCCGAGCGATTCAAGGAGATTTCCGAGGCGAACAACGTCATCGGAGACGCGGCGAAGCGGAAGCAGTACGACGAGATGCGACGGCTCGGGGCGTTCGACGGTGGCGGCTTCGGCGGGTTCGGAGGCGGTGGACGCTCGTCTCGCGCCGGCTCGCGCGGACCCACCGGTGCCGAGAGCATCAACTTCCAGGACTTCGACATTGGTGGACTCGGCGGCCTCGGCGATCTCTTCAGCTCGATGTTCGGCGGAGGCGAGGCGAAGCAGAGCGCGCGGCAACGAGGACCCGAGCGAGGTCAGACCGTCGAAGCGACACTCGACATTCCGTTTCGAACCGCGGCGCGCGGGGGCAAGGTGCCCATCGATCTCGAGGTCAGCGAGGAATGCCCGACGTGCCATGGGAACGGCGCCGCGCCCGGCGCATCGCTGAAGGTCTGCCCGGAGTGCAACGGCCGCGGCGTAATCTCGTTCGGGCAGGGCGGCTTCGCCGTGAATCGCCCGTGTCCGGTGTGTCTCGGGCGAGGACAGGTCCCGAGCGAGCCCTGCCCGACCTGTCACGGCAGCGGGGAAGTGAGGGCGAGGCGGAAGGTGCTGATCAACGTTCCGCCTGGCGTCGATACGGGCTCCAAGATCCGTCTGAAAGGACAGGGTGGAAAGGGCACGCAGAACGGACCGCCGGGCGACTTGATCATCACCTTCAATGTCCAGCCCGACAAGTTCTATCGTCGCGACGGTCTCGACGTGATCGCCACCGTGCCGCTGAACATCGCGCAGGCGACGCTTGGCACGAAGATCAGCGTGCGCACCCTCGACGGAAAGAAAGTGGCGATCAGGATTCCGGCCGGCACCGCGTCCGGCAAGCGCTTCCGGGTGAGAGGTCAGGGAATCCAGAAAGGCGAACAGAAGGGAGACCTCATCGTCGAAGTCTCAATTCAGGTTCCCGACAAGCTCTCCGAGGAGCAAGAGCGGATGATGAAGGAATTTGCGGCGTCGGGCGGACTGAAGTACTGACCGCCGCAATTCCGGGTCAAGCGCTCACAGACGCCTGATCCAGATATTGCGATAGCGCACCGTATTGCCGTGGTCCTGCAGGCGCAGCGCTTCCTCGGGTCCGTGCGCGGTGTACAGCGCCGGCCGATCGTGGTACGTGTTGCCGTAGATCTCGACGTTGTTCTGAATGAGCACGCCGTTGTGCAGGACGGTGACGCGGGCGCGATCCACTACCTTCCCCTGCTCGTCGAACCGTGGCGCGTGGAAGATGATGTCGTAGGTCTGCCATTCGCCGGGCTTGCGCGACGCATTCACGAGCGGGGCATACTGCTTGTACACGGCACCCGCCTGGCCGTGGTAGTAAGTCTTGTTGTCGTACGAATCGAGGACCTGCACCTCGTAGTGGCCCATCAAAAAGACTCCGCTGTTTCCGCGCTCCTGTCCCTCACCCTTGACCACCGCGGGAGTCGCCCATTCGATGTGCAGCTGCACATCGCCGAACTTGTCGGCCGTTTCCATGTCGCCGGTTCCGGGCGCGACTTCCACATAGCCGTCGCGAACGATCCATTTCGCCGGACCGCCGGCCGCGCTACGCCACCGCGACAGATCGCGGCCGTCGAAGAGCACTATGGCGTCGGAGGGCGGATCCGCGCTCGTTCGGCCGGGAGTGATGATCGGCGGCTCCGTCTTCGGCGGCGGAAACGGCTGGGGTTCCTGCGCCGAAGCGCGCGCGGCCAAGAGCGCCAGCGCCGCGCCGCCGCACAGTGAGATGAGCTTTACCATGGGATTTGCGGCGAGCGGTAGAAATTGATGCCGAGGTAGTTCCAGCGCCGCTCCTGCGCGGCGAGGCGCGTGCGCAGAGACTCCCAGCTGCGGGCTGATTGCGGGGTCCACGCCACTTCCGCGATCGCAGGCAGCCGCGGCATGGCCAGATATTCGGCAGCAGTGATGTTGCGGAGGCTTTCGCTCCAGAGCGTCGCTTCGACACCCACGATGTCGCGCTCGGTAACTCCCTTGATGTAGAGCGCGGGATCCCAGTCGTAGGAATCACGAACTTCTATGTACGCCGCCCAATGGTACCCGAGCTCTGTCCTCGGCGTGTACTGCATGTCGATGTAGACCTTCGGCGACGGAGACAGAATCAGCTTCGCGCCCGACGCGAGCGCGGCGGTGGCCGAATCACTCTTCCATTGCTGCGCGATGGTCGTCGGAGCGAGCCGCGCTTTGGTGATCTCCTCCCAGCCGACCATCTTCTTGCCGTACTTGTTGACGATTCCCTGAACGCGCTGCACAAACCGCACGTATTGATCGTTGGTGAGGAGCTTGACCTCGTCGCCGCCGATGTGGAAGTATGGTCCGGGCGTCATGGCGCTGATCTCACGCACCACGTCGTCGATGAACGCGTAGGTTTCTTCCTTGTCGACGCAGAGCGCGCTCCAGCCGACGTCGGTGCCGGTGTAGGCGCCCGGCGGCCTGTCGCTGCAGGCGAGCTCCGGATAGGCGATCAGAGCCGCATTGGTGTGGGCCGGCATGTCGATCTCCGGCACGACCGTGATATAGCGCGCTGCAGCGTAGCGGATGATGTCCTGATAGTCCTGCTGGGTGTAGAATCCGCCAGGCCCACCACCGACCTGCGTCAGCGATCCCATCGTCGTCAGCTTGGGTCGCGACGTGAGCGCAATACGCCAACCCTGGTCGTCCGCCAGGTGCAGGTGGAACATGTTCATCTTGTACATCGCGAGGATGTCGATGAACTGCTCCGCTTCGTCGACGGTGAAGAAATGGCGCGCGACATCGAGCATCGCTCCGCGCCAGGCAAAGCGTGGCTGATCGACGATATCGAGCGCCGGGATGGGCCACTGCGCGCGATCCGTGCCGATATCCGACTCTATCTCGGGCGGCAGGAGCTGGCGAATTGTCTGGATACCGTGGAAAAGGCCCGCCGGCTGATTGGCAATCAGCCGGACCGAGTCGCTGCTGACGCTCAGCTCGTATCCTTCGGAGCCGAGCGCGGTGCGGTCCGCGGCCAGCCGCAGAATGATCCCGCCGCGCGGCACGCTGGCCGCCGAGGCGACTGCAACCGGGAACTCGGTCGATTTGCGAATTTGCGCCGCCAACATCTCGCCGATTGCGCTCGCTTCGACTCCCCCATCGACATAAATCCCCGTCGATCGCTCGACGCTGAACGGCGCGCCAGCCGACACCACCATCGAGGCCGGCTCTGGGATGATCTGTGGGCCGGCGCGAACCGGCTGTATAGGAGTGGTGGCGGTCGGCGCGCACGCGGCTCCGGCCATTGCAGCTGTGATAGCGAACGCGCGCGCGGCGCGGTGAAGCGGATACTTACGGTGCATCACGCCTGCCCTCTGAGCGAAGGTTGCCGGCGGACCGGCCGCCGGTTGTTATGCTGCCAGAACTGGTAGGTTGCGCGTTTGCTGCCGCGCCGCGTCAATGAAACCGCCGCCGAGCACGCGGTCGCCGTCATAAAATACGACTGATTGCCCCGGCGTGATTGCCGCCACTGGCTCGTCCAGCGCGATTTCCATCTGGTGGCCATCCAGCCGCACGATCTCTGCCCGCGCCAGGGCGGCGCGGTGCCGAACGCGCACACTCACCGCGGTGCCGACGGACGGCACATCGGCCAGCCAGTTCACTTCACTGGCGACGAGTCCGCTGCCGAGCAGCTCATCGCGGCCGCCAATTACGACCGCGCGCTCGGCGGGCCGGATCGCGATCACGTACATCGGTGCCGGAAACCCTCCGGGCACTCCGCGGCGCTGGCCGATGGTGTAGCGGGCAAAACCGGAATGCTCGCCGACCACGCGTCCACTCGACGTAACGATCGGGCCTCTGGAGAGAGCCGGGGAATCCGCCGGCAGTCGCTGCTCGAGGATGCGGGCATAATCGCCGTCGGGCACGAAGCAGATCTCCTGGCTATCGGGCTTCTCTGCGACGACCTCAAGCCCCATGGCGTGGGCACGCGCGCGCGTCTGCGCCTTGTCAAGGTCACCGACCGGCAGAAGCATCCTCGACAGCACTCCCCG